>NZ_JBSFZS010000020.1:0-85181 GCF_053600395.1 Streptomyces sp. NPDC005070
GCGTCATCGCCTCCTCCATGGCCACCGACGCCCACCCCTCACCCAACGGCGACGGGCTGATGCACCGGCACGGCCCCGACCCACCCACCGGAGCTGAACCCGGCACCGCGCCGACCAGCCCGCCCACCGGACAGAAGCGGGCTCCGGGCAGCCGAGCGCAATACAGAGAGCCCCACCGGCTCCACCTCGGGCACTCGGGCACCCGGGCCAGTGGCCGGCAGGCAGGTGGCCCCTCCGGCAACCCCCGCGACCCGGCGCCGGCCGCCCCAGCCGTGCCCCGTTGTTTCCTTCGGGTGAGCAAAGTCGGGGCTTGGGGAGGGTCGGGTGCGGTCGGGCGGGAACGGATCGGTAACCTAAGGCCGCTGACAGACCCTTAGGGCGGCCTTACACAGAGGTCGCCCTGCTTCGCCCACGTTCAAGGAGTTGCCGCCGCCGTGAGCAGCAGCCTTCGACGCGGCTCTCTCGCCGCCGCCGTCATCGCCTTCTCGATCGCCTCGCTCGCCGCGTGCGGTGCCGGCAGCAATGCCGAGACGCTCGAGGTCAAGCCGGACAACGCGGCCACCTCCGTGGGCGTGATCAAGGTCCAGAACGCCCTCGTCATCACCCAGCCCGACGTGAAGGCCACCGGCCCGGCCGTGGTCTCCGCGACGCTGTACAACAACGGCACCACCGCCCAGACCGTGGACTCGATCAACGTCGAGGGCGAGGGCACCGCCGAGATCAAGGCCGCCGACGGCAAGAGCAAGCTGACCGTCCCGGCCGGCGGCTCGATCGTCATCGGTGGCAAGGACAACGCCTCCGCGGTGCTGTCCAGCCCCTCCCAGACCGTCCTGAACGGCAGCGTCCAGAAGGTGACCTTCGCCTTCAGCGAGACCGGTGACGTGAGCCTGGGCGCCTTCGTCGTCCCGGCGGAGAGCTACTTCTCCGACTGGGGCCCGAGCGACATCCCGTCGGCGCCCGCCGCCTCCTCGGCCCCGGCCACGTCGCCGTCCGAGTCGGCCACGGGCTCCCCGTCCGCGTCCGCCTCCGAGGCGGGCCAGGCCGGCACGAGCGCGTCGTCGAGCGCGACGGCCACCACGTCGGCGTCCGCCGGGCAGTAACGCCGGGCACGCGCCAGGTCGGCCGGTCCCCGGCTCCCTACACGGCCGGCGCCACCCGCATGGCCCGTACGCGTGGCCCGTACGCGTGGCCCGTACGCGTGGCCCGTACGCGCACAGCAGTCCAGACGCCGAAGGGCGGGACCCCTCTCCGGGGGTCCCGCCCTTCGGCGTACTGCCGTGTCGTACCGCTCGGGGACGAGGCCGGTCTACGGCTCGAACTTGTAGCCGAGACCGCGGACCGTCACCAGGTACCGCGGCGCGCCCGGGTCCGGCTCGATCTTCGCGCGCAGGCGCTTGACGTGGACGTCGAGGGTCTTGGTGTCACCGACGTAGTCGGCACCCCAGACCCGGTCGATGAGCTGCATGCGGGTCAGCACGCGGCCCGCGTTGCGCAGCAGCATCTCCAGGAGGTCGAACTCCTTCAGCGGAAGTTCGACCTTGCCGCCGGAGACGGTGACCACGTGACGGTCGACGTCCATCCGGACGGGACCGGCCTCGAGGGCGGCCGGGGCGACCTCCTCCGGCTCCCCGCGGCGGCGCAGGACGGCCCGGATACGGGCGACCAGCTCGCGGGAGGAGAAGGGCTTGGTGACGTAGTCGTCGGCTCCTATTTCGAGTCCGACCACCTTGTCGATCTCGCTGTCCTTGGCGGTGACCATGATCACCGGGACGTTGGAGCGGCCCCGCAGCTGACGGCAGACCTCCGTGCCGGGCAGTCCCGGCAGCATCAGGTCGAGGAGGACGAGGTCGGCGCCGTTGCGCTCGAACTCGTCCAGTCCGTCGGGCCCGGTGGTCGCGATGGCGACCTCGAAGCCCTCCTTGCGAAGCATGTACGACAGGGCGTCGGAGAACGACTCCTCGTCCTCTACGACGAGCACACGGGTCACGGAAGGACCTCCGGGGCAGGAAGCGGTTCGTACGGGGATGTGACGGTGGTCGTCCCGTCGGGCTGTCCGGTCTCGTCCTCTTCGTCGAGTCCGGGCATGTGGTGATCGGTGGTGACACGGTCGCGGGCCGCACTCGCCTCCGGCAGCCGCAGGGTGAACGTGGAGCCCTGACCCTCGGAGCTCCACACCGTGACCTCCCCGCCGTGCGAGGCGGCCACGTGCTTGACGATCGCCAGCCCGAGGCCCGTACCGCCGGTGGCACGGGAGCGGGCGGGATCGACACGGTAGAAGCGCTCGAAGATGCGCTCCTTGTCCTTGTCCGAGATGCCGATGCCCTGGTCGGTCACGGCGATCTCGATGTGCTCGCCACCGGGTGCCGTCACCCGGCGGGCGGCTATGCCGACGCGGGTGCGGGCGGGCGAGTAGTTGACGGCGTTCTCGACGAGGTTGCCGAGGGCGGCGGCGAGCTGGCCCCGGTTCCCCCACAGGCTCAGGTCGGCGGTGCCGCCGGCGGCCATGGTGATCTGCTTCGCGCCGGCCTGGTGGCGGCAGCGGTCGATCGCCTCGGCGACCAGCTCGTCGACCCGGACCGGCTCGGCGTCCTCGAGAGGATCGTCGTTCTGCACCCTCGACAGGTCGATGAGCTCCTGCACGAGGTTGGTGAGCCGGGTGGCCTCTATCTGCATGCGTCCGGCGAAGCGCTCGACGGCCTCCGGGTCGTCCGAGGCGTCCATGACGGCCTCGGAGAGCAGGGAGAGCGCTCCGACGGGGGTCTTCAGTTCATGGCTCACGTTCGCCACGAAGTCCCGCCGCACCGCTTCGATGCGGCGCGCCTCCGTCAGGTCCTCCACCAGAAGGAGGACGAGCCTGGATCCGAGGGGAGCGACTCTGGCCGAGACGGCGAGGGCCTCTCCCCGTCCCGTGCCCCTTCTCGGCAGGTCCAGCTCCACCTGACGTATCTCCCCGTCACGACGGGTGTCACGCGCCATGTGGAGCATCGGTTCGACGGCGAGCTTGCCGCCGCGCACCAGTCCGAGGGCGTACGCCGCCGAGCTGGCCTTGACCACGGCGTCCGCTTCGTCGAGTACGACCGCGGACGACCTGAGCACGGACAGCACGGTGTCGACGCCGGGCGGAAGCACGGCGTCCGTGTGCAGGGAGGTGCGGGTCGGGCGTTTCTGGTCGCGTTCGCTCCAGCGGAACGCCAGCATGGCGATGACACCGGTGAGCACTCCGGCGATCGCTGCTGCTGCGGCGACCGCCGCGTTCACGTCCATGCACCCAGGTTAGGCATGGCGTAGCTCCTGGCCACAGCCATCCGAGTGCGAGCTCGAACACTCGTCGCCCAGAGTTCACCCAGGAGCCAGTACTGATTCACTTGAGATGCCGGAAACGGACGCGTACGGGGCCGAACGTGGGAGCGTGGGGTTCCAGGGTCCCTCCGGCCGCCGGCCGGTGGCCGGAACTGGCAGGTCCCGGACCCCGGACCCCGGAAGCTGACGTACGAGAGGGACGACCACATGCGTGACGCGTATCACGAGGAACTTGACTCGATCGGCGACGGCCTGGTCGAGATGGCCCGGCTCGTCGGGTCGGCGATCGGGCGCGCCACGACGGCCATCCTCGATTCCGACCTGAAGCTGGCCGAGAGCGTGATCGCCGCCGACCAGAGGGTCGACGATCTCCAGCACGAGCTCGAGGCCCGCGCGATAGCCCTGCTGGCCCGTCAGCAGCCGGTGGCGACGGATCTCCGTATCGTCGTCACCTCGCTGCGGATGTCCGCCGACCTGGAGCGCTCCGGCGACCTGGCCCAGCACGTGGCCAAGCTGGCCCGGCTGCGTTTCCCCGACCGCGCGGTCCCGCACGACCTGCACGCCACGATCCTGGAGATGGGCCAGCTCGCCCAGCGCCTGATGGCCAAGGCCGCCGAGGTCATCATCACCAAGGACGTCGACCTGGCGATGCAGCTGGAGGCGGACGACGACGAGATGGACCTCCTGCACCGCACGCTCTTCCAGCACCTGCTGGACGACAAGTGGCAGCACGGCATCGAGACCGCCGTCGACGTCACCCTCCTCGGCCGCTACTACGAGCGCTTCGCCGACCACGCCGTGTCGGTCGCCAAGCGAGTCGTGTACCTGGTCACCGGCGAGCACGCCGACGAACTCCAGTCGGACATCCAGCCGGTCACGGGGGTCGAGGGCGCGTAGCCCTTGCCGGGCGGGGACCGGGGCTTACACCTGGCCCCTGCCGGGCGGGAAACGGGGCTGACACCTGGTCCTTGCCGGGCGGCGCCTGGCCCCGTGTCGCGGGGAGCCAGCCCTTGCCGGGCACGGAACGCGACGGTGACTGACCTCCGCCGAGCGGTGCGCGGGGCGCGCCTGCCCCCTGCCGCTGGAGGATGCCCAGCCCTTGCCGGGCACGGGCCGCGACGGTGCCCGGCCCCTGCCAAGAGGTGAGCGGGGGGGGCGCCTGCCTCCTGCCGTTGGAGGATGCCCAGCCCTTGCCGGGCGCGGGCCGTCCCGGTGCCCGGTCCCTGGCGGGCGGACGCCGGGACGGCACGCAGCCCCGGGCGGGCGATCAGTCCTTGCCGACCGAACCAGGACGGTGGCCGGCCTTGCCGGGGGACGGGCGCTGGGTGCTCGGGGCCTCCGGGGAGGGGCGGTGCCGGTCTGTTCTGGATGGGTGCCGGGCCCTACGGAGGAAGCCGACGAGCCCCGTTCCGGGGGCGGCCCCCGGTTCCGCCGCGTGGGCGGCGCGGCGCAGCCTCGTGCCGGCCCGCCCCGCGCGGGATTCGCGCCCTGGGCGCGTAAGACGCCTCAGTGCGCCGTTGATGCGCCCGCCGGGCTGGGCATGAGATGGGCGACGGAAGCCGTGCGGCGCGGTGTGCGCCGGACGCCTTCGTGCGAGAAGGAGGGACCCATGGCCGAATCCCCCAGCACGCCCGACCCGACCCAGGACCGCGACACCCAACAGCCCGCCGAGATCAAGAACCTCCCTTTGTTCGGCGCCTGCGGCTGCGGCTCAGGCTGCGGCTGCGGCTGCCAGTCGGGCAATCCCTGCCAGTGCGGCTGATCACGTACGTACGTCCCGAAGGGCCCCGTCACCGCGACGGGGCCCTTCGTCCTTCACCCGCCGCCGGCCCCGCCTCGCGATCCCGCCCGCCGCCCACGGCTCTGCCCGTCGCGCGAAGACGTAGGCGCGAAGACGTACGCGCGAGGACCGGATGTGCTCGGGCCCGACCGAAATCTGCTCGATTGTGGTGCTGTTGTCCGATTGACCGTGGTCTGACCGGCGAACTCTGCTACCTCTGAGACAGGGGAGGCGGGCCCTGGCCCGCGGCGGCGCGAAGGGCGTCGCCAGGAGGGGACACACGTGAGCACGACACCACGGGACGCGGTCATCGCCATCGAGCAGAAGGCTGTCGACCGCGCCTACGACTGCTACGAGGCCAGGCTCGCGGAGATGACGTCGCCGTCGGCGGCCTCGGCTTCCGCGAGCGGCAAGGACGGCATAGCGGTCCGCGAGAAGGCGGAGAGCGCGGCGGAGGATTACGGCGGACTCGGGGGCGAAGCCCTGGTCATCAGCCGTGTCGACGTCCAGGAGGCGGGCGACGCCGAGCCGGAGACGTTCTACATCGGACGACGCCATGTCTTCGACACCGAGACCCGCGATCAGGTGGTCGTCTCCTGGACGAACCCGATCGCCGTGAGCTGGTACAACGCCCGGCCGGAGACACCGGGCGAGGTGCTCCTGAGACGCCAATTACGCTGCGCCGGGCGCCAGGTCGAGGATTTCCTGGACGAGATCGGCCCGCCCGCCGGTCCGTACCCCGGCTTGCCGGAGCCCGGACCGGAGGGCGTCCTGCCGGCGGCGTTCACGGACGAGCCCGCACCGCTCGAAGCCCTGGGCCTTCCCGGGATCCCCGGAGCCGCCCCCGGAGCCCCCGGAGCCCTGGACAGCCCTGACGCCCTCGGCGGCGAGGACTCCCCGGAGGACGCGGACGGCACCACCGCCTCGCCCGCCGGAGGCCGCCACGCACGGCCGCGAACGATCCCGGCACAGCGGCAGCCCCCCGGCCGGCGCCGTCAAAAGCCACAGCCGGTCGACGAGTTCCTCCTGCGGGAGCTGCGCCGCTCCCGCAGCGGCCGGATGCGCGACATCGTCGAGACGATCAGGCGCGACCAGATGGCCCTGGTCACCGGTTCCCCCACGGACATCCTCGTCATCCAGGGCGGACCCGGCACGGGCAAGTCCGCGGTCGGTCTGCACCGGGTGACCTGGCTCGTCACCAACGGCCACTTCCGCGCACAGGACATCCTGGTCGTGGGCCCGCACCAGAACTTCCTGGAGTACGTGGGGCGCGTACTGCCGACCCTCGGCACCCGGAACGTCACCGCCGTACAGCTCGCCCGCCTCTGGGAAGGGGAGGTCCGCGGCTCGGACTCCCCCACCGCCCGGCTGGTGAAGTCCGACGAACGGATGGCGGCCGTGCTGCGCAGGCGGGTGGAGGGCGAGTGCCGTCCCGAGGCCCTCGACACCGTCGTCTCCGCCCCCTCCCACGCCCAGGACGAACCGGCCTTCGTCGTTGTCGTGGGCGGCACCTCCCTGCGTCTGGCGCGCTCGGACGTGCTCGGTCTCCTCCTGGACGCCCGCGAGGGAGCCGAGGGTCACCGTGCGCGCCGGGACCGGTTCCGCACGCTGCTCGTGGACCGGCTGCTGGGTGAACTCGCGGGCATCGCCCCGCACCGCGGCAGGGACGCCACCGTGCGCCGCGAGCTGGAGCGCAACCGGCAGGTCACCACCCTCGTGGAGCGGATCTGGCCCGCGCTGAGCGCCGAGGAAGCGCTGCGCGGTCTGCTCAACTCCCCCACCAGACTGCGCGAGTGCGCCGAGGGGATCCTCGATCAGGGCGAACAGGCGTCCCTGCAGAGACGGAAGGCCGACAGCGCCGCCGAAGAACAGTGGACGGTCGACGACTTGGTCTGTCTCGAAGAACTGCGCTTCCTCATCGCGGGCGAGAGTCCCCGGAGGTACCGGCACATCGTGGTCGACGAGGCACAGGACCTCACCCCGATGCAGGCGAGGTCGCTGCGCAGACGGTGTCCGACCGGCTCGATGACCGTGCTCGGCGATCTGGCCCAGGCCACCGGACCGCACTCCTACACCAGTTGGAAACGACTGGGCGGAATCCTGTCCGCCCAGGGCGACTGGCGCGTGGCCGAGCTGAACACGAGCTACCGCGTCCCCGCGGAGATCATGGAGTTCGTGGCGCCCCTGGCCCGGGCCATCGCCCCCTCCCTTCCCTACCCCACAGCCGTACGAAGGGCCGGCGACGGAGCCGTACGCCTCGTCCCCACCACCCCGTGGGAACTGCTGGACGACGCGGCGACCCGTACGGCACTCCTCGCGGGCACGAACGACGGCCGCACCCCCAGGTCGATCGCCGTCGTCGTCCCCGACGACTCCGGCTGGCTGGAGGAGGTCCGACGGCGCGTCGACCTCGTGGACGGCATGACCGAGGAGACCCTGCGGACCGTGTCCGTGCTCCCCGCCGCCCAGGCCAAGGGTATGGAGTTCGACCACGTCCTGGTGCTGGAGCCCTCGGCCATGGCCGACCAAGGTCCGGCCGGGCTGCGCCAGTTGTACGTCGCCCTGTCCCGTAGCACCCAGACGCTGACGGTCCTCCACACGACACCGCTGCCGCCGGAGCTGGGCAGGCCGGACGACGACGTGAGCGGTGAAGTCACCTCCGCCTACGCCTACTTGGCGCCCACGGCGACGCGGTCGCCGCAGGGGACGATATCCGGCGGTTCCGACCCCCAGGCCTCGACCACGAACGGCTCCGCCGGCGACGACCTACCGGTGGGCACGCCCGTCGAGATGCGGGTGCTCGGCCCCGGCCCTGGTTCCCACTTGAAGGTGAAGGTCCTCGCGCCCGCCACCGAGCGAACCGTCCTCCTCGTCCCGCGCCACGGCGAACCCACTCCGGCCACGGGCTCCCGGCTCGACGGCTGGGTGACCCGGAACGAAGGCCAGTTGAGCCTGGTCTCGGCCGGCGACTTCGGCCGCCGCCCCATCTCCTCCCGGATGGTCCCCCGTTACGAGGCCGCGCTCGGCGTCCTGCGGGACATCGCCCACGGGGATGTCCCGCCCTCGCCGGAGACGACGGCCCTGCTCTCGGAGCTGAAGGGCATGGCAGCCCGCTGTCTGAGACGCGACCGGGTCGACTGGCTGAGCGTCTGGCGTCTGCTGGGGTCCGCCGACCGCGACCGGCTGAGCGAGCTGGCGGACCTCGCCCAGCACACCCGGCAGGCGATCGGGTCGGACGCTCCCGGCCTGCGAGCCGCCCTGACGGAAGACCCGGCGTTCCGCCACTGGACCGACACCCTCGACCGGGCCCGGGACGAACTCCGCCATCGGCTCCACACCGGCCCGGAAACGGGGACGCCGGCCGAGACCGCCCCCCAGCCGGAGCCCAAGCCGGAGCCCGAGCTGGACATCGAGTACGAGCCCGAGAACGAGACCGGAGCGCCAACCGAAGTGCCGACCGAAACGGACGCGGAATCGGAGACAGGTACGGAACCGGAGACGGGCACGGACCCGGAACCGGACACGGGACCGGAGACGAGTACGGAACCGGAACGGGAACCGGACACGGACACGGCACCCCCCGGGACGATCACGCCCCCACCCACCGAGCCGCGCAGAACACTCGAACCGAAGGACACCGACCCCATGAACACTGCCGCCCTCCTGGAAATCGAGCCCGCCCCGTCCGAGGGAGGGACGGCGTGGAGCGAGGCACTCGCGCGGCGACTGGACGTCGAGGCTCAGGCCGACCGGGACTGCAACACGCACGAGGCCGTGCGCTACGAACTGAAGGCCGCACTCCTGCGAGCGGGACTCCGGCCTTCGGACTCCCGGGTCTCCGACGCGACCCTGGAGGGCCCGGACGGCTTCGTCCGCTACGAGGTGCTCGGCGCCGACCGTTCCGGCTACTCCCAGTTGCGCGCGGGAGCCGCCCGCCTCATCGAACTCGACCGGGTGGAAACACGCACCGCGGACACCCGGTACCTGATCCTGTCCGAGCCGCCCACGGAGGAGTGGGCTCCCGACGCGATCCTGGAGGCCTTCGGCGTCCACGTCGTATGGCGAACCGCGTCCGGCTGGCAGGGCCAGGACGCGCGAACGGCCCTGCGCCTGACGGATTGACCGATTGACCAGGACTCGACCGACCGATTGACTGCACCGCCGGGGACGGCACCCACCGCCCCGACGGTGCGGAAAGGAACCACCCAGGAACTGATGGAACGCCCCCTCCTCTTCCTCGACGTCGACGGCCCCCTGATCCCGTTCGGCCCGTCACCCACCGGCCCCGAGACCTCCGGCTCCTGCCCCGTCTCCGAAGCACTCCCCGACGGGGGGAACCCGCTGCTCAGGCGGCTCGACCCGACTGTGGGCCCACGTCTGATGGCGCTCGGATGCGATCTGGTGTGGGCCACGACGTGGATGGAGGAGGCGAACGCATCGGTGGGCCCAGTGATCGGACTGCCCCGGCTGCCTGTGGTGGAGTGGCCCGAAGCCACCGAGGCGGGGCCGCGGGGCCTGCACTGGAAGACCCGTCCCCTCGTCGAACGGGCCGAGGGCCGCCCGTTCATCTGGGTCGACGACGAGATCGGCACCATGGACCGCCTGTGGGTGGCCGCACAGCACGGGAGCCCCTGCTTGCTGCACCGCGTCTCCCCGTCCGAGGGCCTGACCGGCACCGACTTCACCACCCTCACCAACTGGCTCCGCACCACCGTGCCGAGCCGCTGACGGGAACCCCGCTGACAGCGGCCGCACGGACGTGCGATCATTCGCGCCGGTGCTCCCCGCCCCATGGCTCGGCGCCGTCCTTCACGCCCCCATGACCGAGAGCGATCCACCGATACCCATGCACCTGCGTTTCCGCGCTGCCCGCGTCACGGCCGCCACCATCGCCGCGGCCACCGCGGGACTTGCCCTGCCGGCCACCGCCCACGCCGCCGTCACCTGCGCGGACGGGGTGTGGAAGGCCACGTACCACCCGAATACCTCCTTCAGCGGTACGCCCAGGCTGACCACCTGCGACACCTCGATCAACGAGGACTACGGCACCGGCGACCCGGCCGGGGTCACACTGCCCAGCGACAACTTCGGCGTCCGTTGGCAGACCACCCGCGACTTCGGCTCCGGGGGACCCTTCAGCTTCAGCGTCGCCGTCCGTGACGGCATCCGCGTCTATGTCGACGGCACCCGCAAGGTCGACCTGTGGAAGAACGTCTCCACGACCCAGGTCAAGACCGTCAACCTCAGCATTCCGAGCGGCCGTCACAGCATCCGCGTCGACTTCGTCGCGTGGACGGGCTACGCCAACGTCAAGTTCGGCTACGCGCCCCGCACTTCGGCGACCGTCGACACCGTCAAGCCTCTTGCCCCCATCGGCTTCTCGACGGCCTACGACCCCACCACCCTCAAGGTCGGCACCCGTTGGGCGAAGAGACCCGAGATGGACCTCGCCGGCTACCGCGTCTACCGGCGCCTCGTCGGCGCCACGGCCTGGACCCGGATCGCCGCACCCACCACGACGTCGTTCACCGACAGCCCGCCCGCCACCGGTGCCGGATACCAGTACGTCGTACGCGCCGTGGACAAGGCCGGCAACGAATCCGGCAGCTCGTCCCTCCAGACCGTCACCACCACCGACAGGACCGCGCCCCCCGTACCCACGGGGCTCAACGTCACTGACGGCGCGTCGGGCATCGCCGTGGCCTGGCAGCCGGTCACGGGCGCCGCCCGCTACTACGTCTACCGGGCGAGCCAGATCACGGACGACGACTCGGCCCCCGTCTACAACAAGGTCGCCACGGTCACCGCGGCCTCCTGGACCGACACCACCGCCCGGGAACATTTGCACCACCTGTACCGCGTCTCGGCCGTGGACGCGGCAGGCAATGTGTCCGCGCCGTCAGCGGTCGACAGCGTCACCCGCGACGACCACCCGCCGCTCCCTCCGACCGGCCCCACGGCCTCGCCCGTGTCCGGCACCGGCATCGTGCTGAAGTGGACCGCCTCGCCGAGCGAGGACGTCCACCACTATCACGTGTACAGAAATGGCCGACTCCTGGAGGGCAACCCGCGGACGGCCACGTACACCGACCCGTATGTGCTCCACGACAGGAAGTACGACTACACGGTCACCGCCGTGGACAGTCAGGCGAACGAGTCGGCGCAGTCCGTGAAGGTCTCGGTCGTAGCCCCGCGTGAAGGGCTGGCACCGGCTCCCGTCACCGGGGTGAGCGCCACCCCGGAGGAGGACGGCGTCGCGGTCGAGTGGCAGCCGAGCAAGAGCGAGGACATCTCGCAGTACCAGGTCTACAGAGGCGAGTACGCGGCGGGCACCTGGACCTACCACCTGCTCTGGGAAGAGTGGTACGGCGTCGGCGATGACACCTTCTACTTCGACGAAACCCCCGCGGACGGTGAGACCGTGCGCTACGCCGTGGTCGCCGTCGACGAGTCGGGCAACTCACGGTTCGACACGGGCGAGACCTTCTCCTTCGTCACCGTGACCGAACTCGACCTGGCCACCCCCACGATTCCGACGCCACCCGGCGCGCCGCTGCGGCTCACCGCGAGGTCGATCAGCGAGGCATGGGCGGAGCTGACCTGGAGCTGTGACACCGAGGCCTGCGCCGGCGCAACGGGATTCCACGTCTACCGGTGGGACGGCCACACCTCGTCGTACGTACGGCTGACAAGCAACCCGCTGAGCGCCGGCACCCGCTTCTACTCGGACACGAGCGCCCCTGAGGGCATCGCCCATCACTACTGGGTCACCGCGGTCATGCCGGACGGCACGGAATCGGCTCCCGCCGCGGCCACGGACAAGCCCGGCGACAACTGAAGCCGACCACCAGTCGCTCACACAACAGGCCAGGGCCGGTCGGAATGCTCTGTCGGTGACGTCCGGCCCTCCCAGTCGACCTGAAGCCCAGAGACCGCCCTCCCACCAAGAAGCCCCCGCCCTGCCAGGAAACAGCAGGTCGGGGGCTCGCTGGTGTCGCGTTACTTCTTCTCACCCTGGGTCTTGTCGTAGATCTTGGTGACCTGCGTAATCGCTGCTCAGGAGCGGTGGGCTCGCGCGCCGGTTCGGACGCCGGCCGGGCGAACGGCCTGGCTGTGGCGTCGTCGTGGGGGCGGCTTTCACCGTAATTCCCCGCTGTTCCCCGCCCGATCTGGCGCGCTCGTGGTGCGCGCTGCGTCATCCCCGCTTCGGTGGCACCTATCGCTTCTGCGCCCTGTAGCGCTTCATCAGCGCAGTGATCCGTGCGTGGTCCGCGTGGCCGTTCAGCTCGGCAACGAGATCGTCAGGACACAACTCGTAGAGATCCCCCCACCATCGACGTCCCCGGTTGTCCCAGATCCGATATCCCCCTGGCACGCCCCGGGCTACGTAGCGTCTCCTACTCACAGTCCCCCCGTTCCCGCCGTGCCTCCGTATGCGCTCGCCCCCACGATGGCCTCGTGGCTGACCTACCTGCCCCGCGCCCCGGTTCCCCGGAAGTCCCCGCCCGTTCTGGGGGGAAAGCGGCACGGCCTGATTCTGCTCATGCTGGAGTATCGCCGCACGCTGAACGTCACCAGCAATCCTCTTTTGGGGCGCAGCTCTGCCTTGCCCGGTCTTCCTGGATCGGCGGGTCTCTGATTCGTGTGCTAGGTGAGGAGCCAGCCGACGGAGCGCTGTCCGGCCAACCATTCATCGTCAGGGTCCGCACCGATCGGACCGCCCTAGCGGGGTGCCTACTGGGTAGTGGGGCGCACCCCAGTACCCAGTAGCCAAGCCTGAGTTGGATAAAAATCCACGGATGCCGTCTCGCCCACAAGCGGCGGCCGGCGGACTCAGGTGGGCGTCGTCGGGTCTCTTTCCGTTCTGTGTGGGTCGCCACGGCTCTTCAGGAGGGAGGCGGCCGTGTGCACTGGCCCGGCGACAAGAGCCGTCGGCGTTACAGGCATTGGGTGAGATTGCCGACTGATCGGCGGGGCCTTACAGTGCGCGGCATGTCGAACCGTTTGAAGCGCACCCTGGTTGCCGCGGCCAGAGGGGCTGCCATGGTCTTGGGGCTTACCGCGTTCTGGATGATGCAGGGTGCCTCGCCGGCCGGAGTCGCGCCGTGGGCGGTTGGTTTCGCCGTGCTCTTCGCTGTGATCACCTGGTACACGTGGTGGTACTACGGAGACTCTTCCAAGGCACTCGCGCTGCAGGCGAAGGCGGAGGCGAAGAGGACCCAGAGCCTCGGGCAGTAGTCCCGAACCGGCGCTTTTCGCAGGCCAAAACTCATGTGTACCTCCTGAAGGGACCCTGATCCTCCATGCCCGATGATCCCGAGTACGTGATTGCCGCGGCGGCGCGGAGGGATCTAACGCTCCCCTCTTATCTCCAGCCACTCCTGCCTCACATGCGACTCAAGGGCTGGTTGATGCCGCTGGTGTTCGCGGTGCTCGCCCTGGGGTTCTGGGGGTATAGCAACAGCAAGGAAGACCCCAGGCCGGCGACGCACGCTCTTGCTGCCGTCATCTTCGCCGTGGTCAGCGTGTTCTTCGTGATCGCCAAGGGCTGGGTTGAGTGGCGGCTCCGCCGCAACTCGGCAGGGGAGTAAGGCTGTCGGACCGCTGCCGGGCCTGGGCCGCTTGTCGCTTGTCTTGTCGCTTGTCGGCTCACAGGTCAGAGCGTGTGCCAGACACTCCCGTAGTGAGGCACTGTCTTTCGCGACAAGCGGCAAGGGGAGCCGGCGTCTATGCGGCCGCCCGCGATGCCGGTTCTCCGGCCGCAAGATCACAAAGGCTGAGGCTCCAGAAGGGTTCCAGAGCATGAAAATGCCTCCCGCCCGCGCCATCTGCGCAGGTGGGAGGCATGATCACAAAATCTACTTCTTCTTGCCCTGGTTCTTGACCGCCTCGATCGCGGCCGCTGCCGCGTCCGGGTCGAGGTAGGTGCCGCCCGGGTTGAGGGGCTTGAAGTCGGCGTCCAGCTCGTAGGAGAGGGGGATGCCGGTGGGGATGTTCAGGCCCGCGATGTCGGCGTCGGAGATGCCGTCGAGGTGCTTGACCAGGGCGCGCAGCGAGTTGCCGTGGGCCGCGACCAGGACCGTACGGCCGGTCAGCAGGTCCGGGACGATGCCGTCGAACCAGTACGGGAGCATGCGGACGACGACGTCCTTGAGGCACTCCGTCTGGGGGCGCACCTCGGGCGGCAGGGCCGCGTAGCGCGCGTCGTCGAACTGGGAGTACTCGGCGTCGCGGTCGAGCGCCGGCGGCGGGGTGTCGTACGAGCGGCGCCACAGCATGAACTGCTCCTCGCCGAACTCGGCGAGCGTCTGGGCCTTGTCCTTGCCCTGGAGCGCACCGTAGTGACGCTCGTTCAGGCGCCAGCTCCGGTGGACCGGGATCCAGTGACGGTCCGCGGCCTCCAGCGCGAGCTGCGCGGTGCGGATCGCGCGCTTCTGGAGCGAGGTGTGGACCACGTCGGGCAGCAGGCCGGCGTCCTTGAGCAGCTCACCGCCGCGGACTGCCTCCTTCTCGCCCTTCTCGTTGAGGTTGACGTCCACCCAGCCGGTGAACAGATTCTTCGCGTTCCATTCGCTCTCGCCGTGGCGGAGGAGGATCAGCTTGTACGGTGCGTCGGCCATGGCTCCGAGCGTAATCGAACCCCGCGACCGCTCGCGCCCTCGGCCATCAGTCGGACACGGGAGCCCCCGGACGGCCGTCCCCCGCCCGCCCCGGCGCCCTTCAGTTGACGGCATCTGTTAATTGAGTGGCTCTCGGAGGCCGGCGGCTCGTAAGTTGTGCCCACCGCCCGAGCCGCTTACATCCGTGGGGGATCCATGCCTGCCGCCGTCATGAGACGTGCCGTCCGAGAGACCGTCTCAGGACTCCCCCGCGAGTTCTGGTGGCTGTGGACGAGCACACTCGTCAACCGGCTCGGGGCGTTCGTCGCCACCTTCATGGCCCTGTATCTGACCCTCGACCGCGGCTACTCCGCCTCGTACGCGGGTCTGGTCGCCTCCCTGCACGGCCTCGGCGGTGTCATCTCCTCGCTCGTCGCGGGTGTCATGACCGACCGGTTCGGGCGGCGTCCCACACTGCTCGTCGCGCAGGTGTCGACGGCCGCCTCGGTCGCGCTGCTCGGCTTCATGCACGATCCCGTGGCCATCGCCGCCGTCGCCTTCCTCGTCGGCATGGCCAGCAACGCCTCCCGGCCCGCCGTGCAGGCGATGATGGCCGACATCGTCCGGCCCGAGGACCGCGTCCGCGCCTTCTCGCTCAACTACTGGGCCATCAACCTCGGTTTCGCCGTCTCCTCGATGGGCGCCGGCTTCATCGCCGAGTTCAGCTACCTCGCGGGCTTCCTCATCGAGGCGGCCATGACCCTCGTCTGCGCGATCGTCGTCTTCGCGAAGCTCCCGGAGTCCAAGCCGGTGCAGGCCGCCAAGGAGGCAGCGGCGGAGGCCGCGGTCGGGCTCGGGACCGTGCTGCGCGACGGCCGGTTCATGAGCGTGGTCGGGCTGTCGTTCCTCGTCGCCCTCGTCTTCCAGCAGGGCGCCGTCGGACTGCCGGTCGCCATGGGCCGGGCCGGATTCACCCCGGCCGACTACGGCACGGCGATCGCCGTCAACGGCTTCATGATCGTCGCGCTCCAGATCCCCGTCGGCCGTTTCATCGAGCACCGGGACCCCAAGTCGCTGCTCGTGATCTCGTCGCTGCTCGCCGGATACGGGTTCGGGCTCACCGCCTTCGCCGGCTCGGTCGGGGTCTTCACGCTCACCGTCTGCGTGTGGACCCTCGCCGAGATCGTCAACGCCCCGACGCAGACCGGTCTCGTCGTCCGCCTCTCCCCCGTCCACGGGCGTGGCCGCTACCAGGGCATGTACACCCTCTCCTGGGCCCTCGCCTCGCTCGTCGCCCCGGTGATGTCCGGTGTCGTCATCGACCGCTTCGGCGCGGCCTGGCTCTGGGGACTGTGCGCGGTGGTCGGCACGGCGGCGGGCCTCGGGTACGGGCTGCTCATGCGACGGCTCCCGGCGGAGGAGTCGGTCCGAGGGGCCGGTTCGGTCCCCGACTCCGTACGGGAGTCCGTGCGGGAACCGGTACGGGAGTCCGTGCCTGGCTCTGTGCGGGAGCCGGCCCGGAGCGCCGGAGCCGAAGCCGGAGCCGGGGTCACCCCGGCCTGAGCCCCGACCCGTCGCCCCGGTCAGAAGTCCCCTCCGTGGACGTGTCCGCATCTCACGGATGCATCCGCGCCCCCTTCACCACCTTGTCCACCGCGTTCCGGGGCCCGTACACCGCGAGTCCCACCAGGTCCAGTTCGCCGGTCGGCACCGCTCGTACGGCCGCGCGGTTGTCCCGGTCGTTGCCCGTGGCGAAGAGGTCCGAGGTGAAGACCGCTCGTGGCAGCGCCCGGGACAGCGCGCGGCCGTGGGCGGCGGTCAGCGTCTCCTTCGACGCTTCGAGGACCAGCACCGGCTGCCGGAACATCGGCAGGTAGGAGACTCCGTCGGCGTCCTCGTACGGCTCCCCGATCACCTCGGAGACGGCCGTCCCCAGGCCGCTGACGAGGAAGGCGGTCACATTGAGCCGCTGCCAGGGCTCCAGATCGTCCCGCAGGACGACGGTGATCTTGGTGTCGAAGCGCACGGGCGCGGCGTCCGGAAGGCGCGCACCGCCGACGCCGGACGGGTTCATCTCGGTCTCGCTGCTCATGCGAGAAGAGTGCCGAGCCGCGTACCGCGTCGTCTTGTACGTTCTTTGCATGGCCCCCCAGCGTGAGACGTCCGCCTGGCGCCCCGGCGTCCCGGGCATCGTCGAGGTCTTTCACGCGCACTACACCGAGTACGCGTACCCGATGCACGTGCACGAGGCCTGGACCCTGCTGATCGTCGACGACGGCGCCGTCCGCTACGACCTCGACCGGCACGAGCACGGCACCCCGCGCGACACGGTGACGCTGCTGCCGCCGCACATCCCGCACAACGGCGCGCCCGCCACCGCGCGCGGTTTCCGCAAGCGGGTCCTCTACCTCGACGGCTCGCGCCTCGCCGACGACCTCATCGGCCCCGCCGTGGACGGCCCCGACCTCGCGGATCCCGTACTGCGGGCCCGGGTCGCCCAGGTGCACACGGCGCTCGCCCGCCCCGGGGACGAGCTGGAGGCCGACAGCAGACTGACGCTGATCGCGGACCGGCTGCGCGGGCTGCTCCTCCCCCGGTCGGCGCGGGAACTCCCGCCCGCCGACCGGCCGCTCGCCCGCCGGCTGCGCGAACTCCTCGACGAGCGGGTGGTGGAGGGCATCGCCCTGGAGGAAGCCGCGCGGCTCGTGAACGCCCACCCGGCGCACCTGGTCCGGGCGTTCAGCGGCGCGTTCGGCATCGCCCCGCACCAGTACCTGACGTCCCGCCGCGTGGACCGCGCCCGCCGCCTGCTCCTCGACGGACGCCCGCCGGGCGAGGTGGCCGCCCTGACCGGCTTCTACGACCAGTCCCATCTCACCCGTCACTTCAGGCGGCTGGTGGGGGTGACTCCGGGGCGGTACGTACGGTCGTGAGCCGGGACGGACGCCGAGACCCCGGAGCCACAGGCCCTAGAGGGCGCGCTGGGCCTCGTACAGATTGCGTGGCCGTACGACGTCCGTCGTCCCGTACAGCTCCAGCCTGGAACGCAGGTCCCCGGTGAAGTCGGGGACGTCGATCTGGTCGAACTCGGTGACCTCGTTGACGCCGACGGTGGCGCTGCGGGGGGCGAGGCCGTCGATCTTCATCAGACCGGCCCGGCTGTTGGTGACCCGGATGTTCCAGTGGGTGAAGCGCGCGCCGAACAGCGGACCGGCGGAGGCGTCGCCGCCGTGCCGGCCGTCGTTGTCGACGGTGATGTCGGTACGGACGTTCGCGAAGGGCAGTCCGCGGTGGGAGTCGAAGGTGCCCATCCGCATGTCGCCGCGCGACCAGACGTTGTACGAGGACAGACCCTCGACGTTGATGCCGTGCAACTGGGTTCCGGCGGGCGCGGGAACGGTGCGCTCCTCGACCGTGAAGTCCTCGATCAGGTTGTCGTGCGAGCCCTCGCGGCAGAAGTACGGGTGGTGCGAGCCGCGTCCGGCGACGGTCGTACGGCGCAGGGTGCAGGCGGAGGCGGCGACGAGCCCGAAGCCGTTGTCGACGTGGCGGACCGTGACGTCGTCCACCCAGCAGTCGTAGGCGCACTGCAGGACGACTCCGTTGTAGCCCTTGTCGAGGAGGTGCGGGGGCTGCGGTGTCTCCACGGCCTCCAGGGTCAGCCCCTCCACCCCCGCGCCGGTCAGCTCCTCGACGTGCGTGGTCAGCCGGGGGTCCCACTCCGGGCGTACGTCGAGCGGGAGGGGGCGTTCGAGGGTCACCCTGCGGCCGCGCACACGGGCGACGCGGACGGGCCACTCGTAGGGGACGTACGAGGTCAGCTTGGTCTTGTCGTCCCAGAAGTACGCCTCCGGTCCCGGTCCGCCGCCCGACATGTGCTCCAGGAGCGTGTGGCCGGCGTCGTCGGCGAGGCGGAGCAGGACGAGCGCGCCGGGGCGCAGTCCGGAGGCGTCCGCGACGGTCACCGTCCAGGAGCCCTGGCGCGCGGGCTCGACGGTCGTGACGGTCCGCCAGGCGTCGCGCGTGTTGCCGGTCCAGCCCTCGAAGGGCCAGGCCTTCGCCCGGATGGCGGCGACGAGGGAGTCCCAACGGGCCTCGGGGGCCAGCCAGATGAGGCCGCCGGCCCAGGACCAGGACGACTTGTCGCCACCGTAGCGGGATCCGTAGGCGCCGATCAGTTCGGTGAGGTTCCTGGTCGCGTACAGAGTCGTACGGCCGCTGCCGGCGCCCCGGAGGACCACGTTCGAGTGGCCGATGTGGATCAGGCCGTCGATGCGGAACGTCCCGGGAGGGATGGTGACCGTGCCACCGCCGGCCCTTCCGGCGGCGGCGATGGCACGGTTGATCGCGGGAGCGCAGTCCGTCGTGCCGTCGGCGGCGACGGCACCGTGGTCGCGGATGTCGGTCACGACGGGACGGCGGGGCAGGCGGGCGGCCCCACGGTGCGCGCCGGACCTGCCGACGTACGGGATCTGCGGGTGGGTGAACGGGGAGCGGGCGAACTCCCGCCAGAGTGCCGGGACTTCTCCGGTCCGGGAGGTGCCCGGCGCGACGCCGGACGAGGTGACGCCGGACGAGGCGACGCCCGCGCCCGGGGCGAGTGACAGGACCGGCTCAGCCGCCCCCGGCGCCGCCGCGGCGGCCGTCGTGCCGGTGACGGCGGTGGCCGCCACGGCGGTGGCGCTGCCGAGCAGGGCCCGCCTGGTGATCCCCGTCCCCGTGTACCCGTGCCTGCCGTTCATGCCCGTCCGCCCTTCCATGCGCTTCCGGTTTCCGTGCGACTTTTCATGGATGTGAACGATGTTCAGATCTGCGTCGGCGGTGAGCATGCCACGGAGACCCCGGGCGGGGAAAGGGTCCCGCAATGCCTAATTGACCGAGGGTGAGTCTCGACGGAAACGCCGGACGGAGAGCGTCAGCGGGCAGGGCGCTGAGTCAGATGTGTGAACGCTTCGAGATTGCGCGTCGACTCGCCGCGGGACACCCGCCAGGCGTACTCCTTGCGGATCGCGGAAGCGAAACCGAGTTCCAGGAGGGTGTTGAAGGAGCCGTCGGCGGCTTCGAGAACGGACCCGAGGAGACGGTCGACCTCTTCCGGGGTCACGGCGGTCAGCGGCAGCTTGCCGACCAGATACACGTCCCCCAGGGAATCGACGGCGTAGGCGACCCCGTAGAGCTTGAGATTGCGCTCCAGGAGCCAGCGGTGGACCGCCTCGTGGTTCTCGTCGGGGTGGCGGATCACGAACGCGTTCAGCGACAGCGAGTGCCGGCCGACGATCAGCGAGACCGTCGTCGAGAGCTTGCGGGTGCCGGGCAGTTTCACGACGTACGAGCCCGCGCCGGGGCTCTCCCACTCCAGCTCGGCCTCCGTGAGGACCTGCTCGATGATCGACGATGCGTCAGCCATGCGGCGAGCGTACGTGACCCGCGGGAGGCCCACCGAAGGGGGCACACCCGCGTCGGGCACGGGATGGGCGCGTCAGGCGTGGTGGGCGCGCAGGCGGCGCCGGTGGTCCTGGGTCGCCGCCGTGTACACGTCCGCCGTCGCCGCCGCCGCGGTGTCCCAGCCGAAGCGCTCCGCGTGGCGTGCCGCGGCGGCGCCCATCCGGGCCACGAGGGTCTCGTCGTCGGCGAATTCTCGCAGCACGCGCGCGTAGTCGGCGGGATGGTGACCCTGCACGAGGAAGCCGGTCTCCTGGTGGCGTACGGCCACAGGCAGGCCTCCGACCTCGGCCGCGAGCACCGGCGTACCGGCCGCCTGCGCCTCGATGGCGACCAGCCCGAAGGACTCGCTGTACGAGGGCATGACCAGCACGCTCGCGGCCCGGAACCAGTCCGCGAGCTGGTCCTGCCCGACGGGCGGCCGGAACCGTACGACGTCGGCGATGCCCAGCCGCGCGGCCAGTTTCTGGAGCCCTTCGGGCTTGGCGAGCCCGCTGCCGCTCGGACCGCCCACCACGGGGACGACGATCCGGCGGCGCAGCTCGGGCCGCTCGTCGAGCAGTACGGCGACCGCGCGCAACAGCACGTCGGGGGCCTTGAGGGGCTGTACGCGGCCCGCGAAGAGGGGGATCAGGGCGTCCTGCGGGAGCCCGAGCCGCGCGCGGGCGGCGGCACGGCCGTCGGCGGGCCGGAAGCGGTCGAGGTTGACCCCGGGGTGGACGACGGCGACGTTGCCGGACTCCGCGCCGTAGTGGCGTACGAGCTCGTCGGCCTCCTCGGCGGTGTTCGCGATGAGGCGGTCGGCGGCGCGCACGATCTGGGTCTCGCCGATGACACGCGCGGCGGGCTCGGGGGTGTCGCCCTCGGCCAGCGCCGCGTTCTTGACCTTGGCCATGGTGTGCATCGCGTGGACCAGGGGTGCGCCCCAGCGTTCGGCGGCCAGCCAGCCGACGTGGCCGGAGAGCCAGTAGTGCGAGTGCACGAGGTCGTAGTAGCCGGGGCGGTGACCGGCCCAGGCCTGCATGACGCCGTGGGTGAAGGCGCAGAGCTGGGCGGGGAGGTCTTCCTTGGCCAGGCCCTCGTAGGGGCCCGCGTCGACGTGCCGGACGAGGACGCCCGGAGCCAGTTCGACGGCCGGCGGGAGTGCCCCGGTGGTGGCCCGCGTGAAGATCTCGACCTCGATGTTGATCGCGGCGAGCCTCTGGGCGAGTTCGACGATGTACACGTTCATGCCGCCGGCGTCGCCCGTTCCGGGCTGGTGCAGGGGCGAGGTGTGCACGGAGAGCATGGCCACGCGGCGGGGCCTGCGGTGCAGCCTGAGCCGCGAGGACGTTGCCGGGGAGCGACGCCCGAGCCTGCTCACGTACTGGCTCACGTGGCGATCCTCCTTGCTGCGGGCATGCCGGTCGGAGGACGTGTTCACGCCCTCCAGGGGGTGGAACGCCGGACGAGTCCGCTCCATTTCCCCTTTGCCGAATCATTACCCCAAGTCGCTCAACCGTTCGATCGCGGGTTGCGTCTGCTCCGTGGGCCGCGCCGAGTCCGGCGAGGTTTTCCACAGCGGGGTGGCGGGGGTGGCCGCCGCTGTCCACAGGGGCACCCGGTCCGGTGCGGGGCGCCTACTCTCGTACGCATGACAACCCGCGCAGCCTCCCTCCCCCGCATCGTGGGCACGGTGACGCGCGGGACGACGAACCCCAACCGCCTGCGCCGCATGGACCGCTGGATCGCGGCCGTGCACGGCGCCGAACTCCGCCGGGCACCGGAGCCGGTGGCCGTGGACCTCGGCTACGGCGCCGCGCCATGGACCGCCGTCGAGCTGCTGACCCGGCTGCGCACCGCCGCCCCCCGCACCCACGTCTTCGGCATCGAGATCGAACCGGCACGGGTCGCCGCCGCCCGCCCTTACGAACGCGAGGGCCTCTCCTTCCGGCACGGCGGCTTCGAGGTCCCGGTGCCGGGCCGGCCGCATCTGATCCGGGCGGCGAACGTGCTGCGCCAGTACGACGAGGAGCAGGTCGCCGACGTCTGGCGGCGGCTCTGCGCGCGGCTCGCGCCGGCAAGCCCCGGCTCCCGGGGCGGACTGCTCGTCGAGGGCACCTGCGACGAGATCGGCCGTCGGCACGTCTGGGTCGCCCTCGGCCCGGAAGGCCCGCGCACGGTCACCTTCGCCACCCGGCTCGGCTCCCTGGACCGCCCGTCCGACCTGGCCGAGCGGCTGCCGAAGGCCCTCATCCACCGCAATGTGCCGGGCGAGCCCGTGCACGCGTTCCTGCGCGACTTCGACCGCGCCTGGGCGGCCGCCGCGCCGTACGCCGCGTACGGCGCGAGACAGCGCTGGATACGCACGGTCCGCGATCTGACGGCCGACTGGTCGGTCGTGGACGGGGCCGCCCGCTGGCGCCAGGGCGAAGTGACGGTGCGCTGGGAGGCGTTGGCGCCCCGCGCCTGACGGAGCGTGGGGGTCCGGCGACCGGGAGGCGACCATTGTGTGGCCTGGGGGGAACGATCTCGGTGAGTCGCACGTCACACAGGCGGGGGGATGAGATCGTCATGCCGACGCGGGCTCCGGGGAAGGGAGTTCCTGCCTGCCTCGCGCGCGAGGGAAGGGAGTTCTTGCCCGGCTCTGTCGCATTGCGCGCCGACATGGCACGATCCCTCAGGCGTCCGTAAGTTACTGACGGTAAATCAGGTGGGGGGCGGAGATGGGATCCGGCAAGTGGAGTCTGACCACGGCGGCCATGGCCCTGGCCTGCGCATGCGCCTGCGTGGTGCTGGCGCCGTCAGGGACGGCCTACGCGAGCCCGGCACCGAAGCCGGCGCCGACCAGGACTCCCACGGCGACCCCGACACCCGTGAGCAACAAGGACCTTGAAGCGGTCCGCAAGAAGCTCGACAAGCTCTACCACGAAGCGGCGGTCGCCACGGACGCGTACAACGCCGCCGAGGAGAAGACCCAGGAGCAGTCCGCCGAGATCGTCGGGCTGGCCCAGCAGATCGTCAAGGGCCAGGCGAAACTGGACACGTTGAAGGACCGCGCGGGTGCCGCGGCCCGTGCCCAGTACCGCGGCGGCGGTCTGCCGCCCGAGGCACGGCTGTGGCTGAGCGACGACCCGGAGGAGTTCCTGGACGGCGCCGGGCGGGTGCGGCAGGGCGAGCACGCCACCAAGGGACTGCTGGACGAGATGGCGCGCACCCAGCAGGACTTGCGGCAGTACGCGAAGGACGCCTCCGCGCAGTGGCGGAAGCTGGAGGCCGACCGCGAGGCCCGGGCCGAGGCCCAGAAGAAGATCGAGCAGCGGATCTCCGACGCCGAGAAGCTGGAGTCCCGGCTGGAGAAGAAGGAGAAGGAGCGGCTCGCGAAGCTGGAGGAGGAGGCGGCCCACCAGGCGCAGTCGGCCTGGCTGAGCTCCGGCGTCCTCGCCGACATCAAGAGCGACGCGTCCGAACAGGGCAAGAAGGCCGTGAAGTACGCGACCGACCAGATCGGCAAGCCGTACGAGTGGGGCGCCGAGGGTCCGAAGACGTTCGACTGTTCGGGGCTCACCTCGCAGGCCTGGGCGGCCGCCGGTCACCCCATCCCCCGCACCTCGCAGGAGCAGTGGAGGCAGCTCCAGCACATCGACATCAAGGACATGCGTCCTGGCGACCTGATCATCTACTTCGACGACGCCAGCCATGTCGGGATGTACATAGGGGACGGCGCGATCGTGCACGCCCCGCGCCCCGGACGCACGGTGACGATCACGGGCGCGGGTTCGATGCGGATCCTGGGCGTCGTACGGCCGGACCGGGACGCCGCCTCGTCGGGCGGTGACGCCACGAAGGAGGTGCGCCGTCACTCGTGACGGCGTTCCGTCCGCGGTTCGCGGAGACAGGTCCGTGCGTCCGTCCGGATGGTGCGCCGGGCGGGCGGCATAGTGGCGCGGGCCGTCCCGACAGGCACCCTGCGCCGCGCACGGCGCGCTCCGAGGGTGCAGGCGTGACGCGCCGCACGTGACCCACCGCACGGTTGCCCCGGCCGCCCGAACCCGGGGACGTGACCTTCGTCATCCCCGGCGGGACCGCGTCCTGTCCAAATGCGTTACGGGATGCGGCATATGACGGTGGCCCTTTGCCCCACGGCGCGCCGTCGGCCATTCCGCTGCGGCACCGGCGGGCGCTATGGTCCCCGTCGGTGGGTCGAGATCCTTCGCCCGCCACGCCCTCGGGGGGAGGGAAGGAACCCAGACGATGCCCGTACCCGTACCGCGGCAGAGAGCGATCCCGGCCGTGGAGAGTGGTCAGGCTCAAGCCGTGTTCTCACCCGGCGGCCCATCCGGCGACACCACCGGCGGCCCCGCCGGCACAGCACCGGAAGCCCGCACCACGACCCCGAACCCCGGCACCACCCATCTCACGCTCCTGGTCATCGAGGACGACCCGGCGGGGTCGCTCGGTGTGCCCGAGATGCTCGACGCGGCCGGCAAGCCGGTCAGGGTCCGTACCGCCCGCAACCTCACCGAGGCCGAGCGGCTCCTCACCGACGACGTCCACTGCATCCTGCTCGACCTCGCGCTGCCCGCGCCGGGCCGGGCGGCGGAGGGCGCCGACGAGCTGGCGACGCTCAAGCACGTCCTGCGGCTCGCGCCCGGCCACGCCGTCCTCGCGCTCACCGCGTCCGGTGACGCCGAGCGCGGCACGGAGGCGGTGCGTGTCGGCGCCCAGGACTATCTCTTCCGCGACGAGTTGGACAGCCGGCTGCTGAGCCGCGCGATCCGGTACGCGGTGGAGCGGAAACGTTCCGACAAGGCCGAACGCCGGCTCACCGAGTCCAAGCTCCGCGCCCAGGAGAACGCCCGCCTGGAGCGCGGGCTGCTGCCGACCCCGCTGTTGGAGGGCTCCTCGCTGCGCTTCGCCGCGCGCTACCGCCCGGGACGCTCCCGCGCGCTGCTCGGCGGCGACTTCTACGACACCGTGCGGACGGCCGACGGCACCGTGCACGCGATGATCGGCGACGTCTGCGGGCACGGGCCCGACGAGGCGGCGCTCGGTGTGGAGCTGCGCATCGCCTGGCGCGCCCTGACGTTCGCGGGTCTGTGCGGCGACGAGCTCCTGTCGACGCTGCAGCAGGTCCTGGAGCACGAGCGCGAGAACGACGAGATCTTCGCGACGCTGTGCACCGTGGACATCGCGCCGGACGGGCGCCGGGCCGGGCTCTGCCTGGCCGGTCACCCGTCCCCGCTGATCGCCCGTCCGGGCCGGGCCGCCGAACTGCTGCCGTACGACAACAACGGACCCGCGCTCGGTCTGCTGCCGAACGCCCGCTGGCCGCGGATGCAGGTGGAACTGGGTGCCGCGTGGAGTCTGATGCTCTACACCGACGGGCTGATCGAGGGTCACACCGGCGTGGGCAAGGAACGTCTGGGCCTGGACGGCATGGTGGCCATGGTCCGGCGGCAGCTCGCGCTGGGGCTCCAGGGCGAGGATCTGCTGCGTGCGGCGGTGAACGAGGCGCGGGAACTCAACGGTGGGGAGCTGGCGGACGACGTGGCGGTGCTGTTGCTGGACCGGGGTCCGTAGCGGGCGCTCGCCTCTGGCGGTCGCTTCTGGCGGTCGCCCGTTGCGGGCGCTCGCCTCTGGCGGTCGCGGGTCCGGTCGGTGGGTGGGTCGGGGCCGCGCCGGTACATCCGCCCGCATCCGAACGGATCCCACCGGCGTTGCGAGGTGCGGGTGGGTGCTGATCCGTCCGGCCTGCGGGCATTTGATGTACCGGCACGTCCCCTCCCGCGAATCGCCGACTGCGGGTGCGTCGTGGGGGCCGTGCCGGCTTCTTCCGTGCGCGCCCGACTGCAGGTGCGTCGTGGGGGCCGCGGCACTCCGGGCCGTGTGCTCCTGGCTGCGGGTGCCTCGTGCGGTTTGCCGGGCCGGCGCTCCGGATCCCGGATGTGGGTGGGTTGCGGTTGTGGACGCCGGGGGTGCTTACCTGCCGCCGTTGTACGGGCCGTCGCTGCTGCTGCCGCCTCGGCGGCCACGGCCTCCACCGGAGACCTGGCGCAGCGCGGGGCGGACGTCCACGAAGAAGACGATCGTGGCGACCAGACCCGCGAGCTGGAGGAAGAGCATCGGCACCAGCAGGTTCACCGCCACGGTGACGCCGAGGATGATCAGCCAGAACATCTTGTTCTGCTTGTCGGCGGCGCGGTAGGCGTCCTCGCGGGCGATCCCGGCCAGCACCAGCGCCACCACGGCGAGCACGAGCATGGCTGTGAAGATCAGCCACATCAGACCGCCGAATGCCGTCATCAGCACAATGTCCACCGCCCGGTTCGAGTCGTCTCTACGGCCACCGTACCCGGAGAACGGGCCGGGAACTCGGAGAGTGCCCGGCCCGTCCGCGCACGGCGGAATCGTGGTGCTTCGCTCGCCTACTTCGCGGGCGGAGTCGTCTTCTTGGCGACCGGCTTGCGCAGCGGGGCCTTCTTCGCCGGGCTCTTCTTGGAGGGGGCGTCCTCGGCGGCGGCCGCCGGCTTCTCCTCTTCCTTGACCTCGACCGGCTCGGCCTTCGGCTCGACGGCGATGGCGAAGTCCTCGATCTCCTCGGCGGCCTCGCCGCGCCAGGTCCGCACGGTCTGCTCGCCGTGCTCGGCGACCTTCTCGTACGTCTCGCGCGCCTTGACGGCGTACTCGGCGGCGACGCCGACACCGCGCAGGGCGAGGTCCTGGGCGGACTCGCCGAGCTTCTTCAGGTCGGTGTCGAGGGTGCTGAGGATCTCCGTCACCTTGGCCTGCAGGTTCTCCTGCGCCACCTTGGCGCGGGCGGTGGCCTTCTCCTGGACGGCGTTGGGGTCGATGTTCTTCACGGTGTCGATCCGGCCCGGGGCCTCGGCGCGGATCTGCTCCACGATGCCGGGGACCTTCTTCGCCTGCTGAACTGCCAGGTCGGCGGTGCCGGCGAGGAAGTAGAGCGGGGTCGGGTCCGTGGCGGCCTTGCGGATGTCGTCGGTGATGGCCATGACGATGGTCCTCCCGTAATCGCTTTCAGCTGAGGGTTTGGTGATCCGCATGCGGTCAGCTCGCGCTCTGCTGCGGACCGGCATCGCTGCCGTCGGCCGTGCGGGGGCCGCGGACGGCGGTGTCCTGTGGAGGCTGGGCGTCCGGTATGTCCTGAGTCTCGGGTGCGTCGGTGCCGTGCACCTCGCCGCCGTGACCGGCCTCGTCCGCCGGCGCGATCTCGAATCCGTTCTCCTTGCGGAAGGACTCGTAGACCTGGAGCAGCACTTGCTTCTGCCGCTCGTTCAGCGTGGGATCGGCGAGGATGACGGCACGCGTCTCCACCTCGTCCCGGTCCCGCTCGGCGTCGAGGATGCCGGCTCGCACATACAGCGTCTCGGCGGAGATCCGCAGGGCCTTGGCGACCTGCTGGAGCACCTCCGCGCTCGGCTTGCGCAGCCCGCGCTCGATCTGGCTCAGATACGGATTGGACACCCCGGCGGCGTCGGCGAGCTGCCGCAGCGACAACTGCGCGGTGCGCCGCTGTTCCCGCAGATACTCACCGAGATTGCCGACGTTGAGCGATGCCATGCCCCCACCTTGCCTCATTGCCGCTAACTATTGCAAGCACCTGCTTGCAAAAGTGCGCCACGCCACGAGGACGTGACCCCACGGCTGATCGCGACGGCGCCGGTACAACTGTTCGACCTCTGCGCCTGTCTGGTGTTCGGGACCTGCGACCCGCAATTCACCGTGCGTCTCCGCCACTTCAACCCAGAGGTATCCGTATGCTCCGCTCCCGTCCCAGCCTCCGCACACTCCGCCGGGCCGTCGGCGTCATCGGCGCCGGGGCGCTGATCAGCTTGGGAAGCGCTCCCTGCGCCGTGGCCGACGGTTCCGGGACCGGGCTGGAGCTGGGGAACATCGCACCGATCAGCGGAGTGACGCCGGGGAGCACCTTCGAGTCGCCGATCACCTTCGGCACCACGGGCACCAAGGCGCTGGAGAAGGTCTGGCTGTCGTACTACGTCACCCAGGGGTTGGATTTCGCCGACGTGCCCTCGAACTGCGTGCGGTGGAACATCAACTCGTACGACGAGTTGCCGGCCAGAACCCTGCTGACCTGCGAGTTCGACCAGGCCGTCGAGCCGGGTGTCGTCTACGCGCCCGAGAAACTGACCCTCAAGGTCCTCGACCGGGCGCTGTACGACCAGTTCGACATCGCCATCAAGAGCTACGACGACGGCGGCGACGAATTCGCCCACGAGCCCGTGCGCGGAACCGGTCCCGCGGCACGGCTGGTGGAGCGGCCCGGCTCCGTTCTGTCCGGCGGCGGCTCGGGGGACCACGCCGAGGCCCGGGTGCGGGTGAACGCGGCGAACACGGCCGACTTCCAGGTGTCGGGAACGGAGCTGAAGTGCCGGGTCGGGGACACGGTCGACGCCCGGGTGAAGTTCACCAACGCCGGCCCCGGGTGGGTGCTGGACCAACCGGGTCCTCCGGTGACGACCAGGGTCCTGATCAAGATTCCCGCGGGTACGACCGCGGTCAAGGGACTCGGGCATTGCGAGACCCCGGCAGCCGGAACCTACTCCTGCCACGTCGCGCAGGGCTGGGTGGAGGCGGGCAAGGTGAACACCTACTCATTCCGGTTGAAGACCGACAAGGTGGTGCCGGGAGCCAAGGGGGCGGTGGCCCTCAGTGCCGAACCCCGCCCGTACGACGTGAACAAGGCGAACGACAAGGCCGACATCCTGCTCCACGTCGAGGGCGGCGGTTCGACGGGCGGGACCGGCTCGGCCGGCGGTTCGGGTTCCACCGGCGGGAGCGGCTCCACGGGTGGTTCGGGTTCCACCGGAGGAGGCGGGACCACGGGGGGATCCGGGAGCACAGGGGGATCCGGGAGCACGGGCGGTGGAGCGAACGTCACCGGCGGTTCGGGGAGCGCCACCACCGGCGGTGACCTCGCCGCCACCGGATCCGGCCCGGCGCTGTCCCTCGCGGGTGCCTCGGCCGCAGCCGTGGCCGCCGGTGCGGGCGCGGTCCTGTTCGTACGGCGCCGCGCGGCCCGGCAGTAGTGCGGGGCGGGCGCGCCTGAGGCCAGCGCACCCAGCACGGCTTGGGCGGCCTGAGCGGCCTGGGCGGGGCACCGGCCGTCGGTCTGTCCCGCTCAGGCCGTGGGCCTCGCGGTCTTCCTCGACGGCCGCCGCCGTCCTGGTGAACCGGCCGAATCGCCGGGCCGCGGGAACGGCCGCGGGGTCACCAGGGCAGCGGGCGGGTGTGGATCACGTCCAGGCGGGACACCGCGCGGGTCAGCACCACGTAGAGCCGGTGCAGGCCCCGCGCCTCGGCCTCCGCCATCGCCGCCGGTTCCACGGCCACCACATGGTCGTACTCAAGGCCCTTGGCCAGACTCGCGGGCAGCACCGCGATCCGGGCGCCGAGTTCGTCGACTCCGGCGACGCTCATCCCGGCGTCGCACAGCGCGTCCCGCACCTTCGCGACATCGGCGTCGGCGGCGATGACCCCGATGGACCCCTCGTGCGCGAGCGCCTCCCGTACGGCCGCGACGGTCTCGGCCGAGAGGTCGGTGGCCGGCCGGATCCTCAACTCGCCGTCCCTGCGCAGGGACCGGGCCGGAGGCACGCCCACGTCCAGGCGGTCCAGCACTCGGTTGGCGAGTTCGACGACGGCTCCGGGCACCCGGAAGCCGACCGTCAGCGGGACGACGGCGGCATCCGGTTTGCCCAGATGCGCCAGGAGTTCGTCCCACTCCCGCGCCGCCCAGGGAGTCGTGCCCTGCGCGAGGTCCCCGAGCACGGTCAGCGACCCGAAGGGGGCCCGTCGCGCGATGGCCCGGCACTCCATCGGCGACAGGTCCTGCGCCTCGTCGATCACCAAGTGACCGTATCCCTCGGGGTGTTCGATCAGCCCGGCGATCTCGTCGAGCAGGACGAGATCGGCGGCCGACCAGCGCGCCGACTTCCACGACCGAGGCGGCTTCGCCCACAGAAGCGCCTTCCGCTCCTCGGCGTCGAGGATCCCGTCGGCCACCCGCTCCAGCGCCTCGGCGTCGGTGAGCAGACGGGCGAGCAGCTCCTCGGGGCGCACCCGCGGCCACACCGCGTCGACGTACGCGCCGACCGGCCTGGCCCGCGAGATCCGCTGGGCCCAGGCGTTCGTCTGCGGCCCGCCCCGCAGCTCCGCCTTCTGCCGCACATGGCGCACGACCCGCGTCCGCACCCGCTCCCGGCCCACGTCGTACGGCGGTTCCTCGGCTCGTACGTCGTCCACGATGCGGCGCAGCACGGCGACGGGGACACGCCAGCGGTAGGTGCCGTCCGGCACCGCCAGGTCGTCGTCCGGTACGCCGATGTTCCCGTACAGCGCCCGGCGCAGCACCCGCGCCATCCGGGCGTCGTGCTTGACGACCGCGGCACGTTCGCCGTCCTCCCCGGTCACCGGACGGCGGGCGATCTCCTCCCCGATGGTCGACTGGCGCACACCGGTCTCCCCGAGCGCGGGCAGGACCTCCGCGATGTACGACAGGAAGGTGCGGTTGGGGCCGAGGATCAGCAGCCCGCCGCGCCGGACGCGCTGCGGATGCGTGTAGAGGAGATAGGCGGCCCGGTGCAGGCCGACGGCCGTCTTGCCGGTGCCCGGGGCGCCCTGCACACAGACCGAGGCCGCCGGATCGGCTCGTACGAGATCGTCCTGTTCGGGCTGGATGGTGGCGGCGATGTCCCGCATGGGGCCGACGCGGGGGCGCTCGATCTCCTCGGTGAGGATCGAGCCTCCCTGAGCGGCCTCGTCCCCCACGCTCCCGGCGCCGGCCGCCTCCAGCGGGGGCGGGCCCGGTGACGGCCGCTCCACCCCGATGGGTTCGTCCTCGAGGCCCGTGAGGTCGGCGGAGTCGCCGCGGCTGCCGGGGGCCCAGCCGAACCGGCGGCGGACGGCCACTCCCTGGGGGTCGCGGGCGCCGGCCTGGTAGAAGGCGCGTGAGACGGGGGCCCGCCAGTCGACGACGAGGGGCGGGGCGGCGGGGTGTTCCCTGATCCGCAGCCGCCCGATGTGATAGCTCTGCCCGGCGTGATCGCCTGCCGCCGCCGCGGAGTCCTGGAAGTCCAGGCGGCCGAAGAACAGGGGGCCTTGGGGCAGCTCCCGCATCTCCTTGGCCCGGCTGCGCAGCCGGTACCCGAGCACTTCGGCGTCGGCCCCGGACGCGGAGACGTCCTCGCCGGTGACGACCTGTTCCTCGGCGCCGTCGACCATCGCGGCGAGGGCGGCACGACAGGTGTCGTGAAAGGCGCGTTCGCGGGAGAGGGAACGGGAAAGGGAGCGGGCGGGCGGCAGGTCCGGGGCAGGCCGTCGGGTGGGGTCGGATGGCGTCATTCCATCCAGGGTACCGGAGTAACGTAACCGAGTAACATTTTTAACCAGGGAATGCTTTCGGGGCAGGGCGGGCCCGCCCGAGTGAGCGGGTCAGGCCAGCCCGGGACATCCGGCCGCGAGCTGCGCGAAGGCCCGCTCGGCGGCCGCCACCGCGTCCGGCCGTACGGCGGCCACGCTCTCCCCCTCCGCGATCCGCCGCAGGTTCTCCTCGGCGAGGATGCGGCGCACGGCCGTGATCTGTCCGGCGGCGAGCCGTGCGTCGAGCCCGGCGCCCAGCGGCTCCGCGAGGGCCTCGGCGAGCGCGGCCTCGGACCGCTCCAGGTACCCGTACATCCGTGCCACCAGCGAGGGCGTCCCGTAGAGCAGCCGGTGGAAGGCGAGAACGCCGGGATGTTCGTTGAGCCCGGTGACGGGGTCCTCCCGGCGCAGTCCGTCCAGGAAGTGCTCGCGGAGCGCGTCGATCGCGGACCGCCCGGCCGCCCTGCCCTCCTCGACGACCCGCGCGGCCTCGGTCTCGTGGTCCGCGAACCGGTGCAGGACCAGGTCCTCCTTGGACGGGAAGTACCGGAACAGCGTCGGCTTGGAGATCTCGGCGGCGGCCGCGACCTCGGCGACGGACACCGCGTCGAACCCCTTCTCCAGGAACAGGCCGATGGCGGTGTCGGAGACGGACTGGTACATCCGTCGCCTTTTGCGTTCGCGCAGTCCGGTGTCACTCATGGTCACGAGCCTACGCATGGCCGGGAGCTGGTGACTGAGTCACGGCCGGCGCTTGTCGCCGACCGGCGTGTAGCTCTTGAAGTACCACTTCTCGAGCGAGGTCGTGACGTCCTCCACGGTCGGCGACTCGATCCCCAGCGGTTCCGTCGCGGCGTGCAGCACCCGCTGCAGGCCGCCGCCCGCACGGACCAGGAGGCGCTCGTCGACCTCCGGCTCCTCAGTCAGCGACAGAGCCGTCCGGATGACGTCGGTGAAGACGGACTGCGCCCGCTTGTAGGCGAGCAGCTTGGGCAGGTCCGTCTCCCAGCCGGCCGAGCTGCCGGGGGCGACGCCCTCGACGGTCTCGCACCACCGCTCGATCATGCGGTCTTCCTGATCCTCCGGATACCGCATCAGGTAGAGGTGGGTGGCCAGGTCGTAGAGCGGGTCGCCGAACATCGCCAGCTCCCAGTCGATCGTCCAGAGCCGGCCCACTCCGTCGACCACGAAATTCTCGCGGTGCAGATCGGCGTGCAGCAGACAGAAAGGGCGAGGGGTCAGTCCCGACACATGCCGACGAAGGCTTCCGAAGGAACCGGCGCGCAGATTCAGGTCGCGGAACAGGCCGTCGAACTTGCGCATATTCCGCTGGTACACCCGCCTCTCCGTGAACAGGACGAGCCGCTCCAAAAACCCGGCGGTATCACCTTCGGCCGCCCGGTCGTCGGACGTGCATGTCCGCTCCGCGGCCAGGGAATCGGGCTTCACGAGGGCCAACTGCCCGAAAAGGGAAACGATTTGTCCGAAGAGGGACGAAGGGATCTGGCTGCCGGATCCGTACCGCGCCCCCAGCGTCTCACCCTCGATGAACCGCTGGAGGCGGGTGGGGGCCACCTCGATGAGGTCGGGGATACCCGCGATGCGCCCCTGCAGCGCACCGAGCACTTCCTCCTCGGACGCGAAACAGCGCCGGTCGAACCACAGCAGCCCGGGTCTCGGTTCCCGGCACTTCCAGCGGACCTGTTCGCCCGGCAGCGGAACGACATACGTCTCGTGGTGGTAGCCGTGGAGTGGTCCTTCGACCGCTGCCTCGTCGCCACTCACCTCAACGGCTCGTCGCCAAGCCAAAGAAGCCGATTCGAGTGCCATTGACCGCTCTCACGTGACCGCAAACCGATGAGAAAAGAGGAGAGAAACGTACTCCTCAGCTCCTCGTAAATGGGCATAGTTCCAGAAGACCCGCTGTACATACCGCTGATCCGCCGAGCGGACGGACGAGCCGGATCCGGAAAGCGGCCGCTGAGCAGCGAGTACGCCACCGTGGGCCACGATGCGACCTCTTTCCGGTTCACACGGTCGGGGCACAGGACGCGCTCAGTGCTGACCCCACAAAGCCCGCAGCACCGTCTTCATGGACGTCACCACATGCTCGGCCCCGGCGTCCCGGAGCTGCTTCTCCTTGTCCTCGTGACGCGCGTAGCCGAGGAACGGAACCCCGGCCCGCTGGGCCGCGTACAGGTCCGAGGGGGCGTCGCCGATCATGAGCGCCTTCGACGGCTCCGCGCCGAGGGCCTTCAGAGCCCGGTTCAGGCAGTCGGGGTCCGGCTTGAGGTGGTGCAGGTCCTGGGTGCGGCCGTAGATGTGGGGTGCGAAGCATTCGGCCAGGCCACGATTCTCCAGGTAACGGGCGGCCGTGCGGGGCGAGTTGTTGGTGGTGATCGCCAGCCGGGCGCCGACGGCCCGCCAGGTCCGTATCACCGCGTCGGCGTACTCGGTGGGCCAGGCCTTGGCCACCGCCTTCAGCTCCTGCTGGGTGAACCGCGCCTCCAGCTCGGCCACCAGGTCACTGCGCGGACGCCGCCGGTCGACCGCGTGCAGGACCACCAGCGGATCGGGGTGTTCACGCTCCTCCGAGGTCAACAGGCCGCGCATCCCCTGTCGTTCGAGCCAGTCGACCAGATCCCTGGCCACCTTCTCGGCAGCGTGCCCCGCGTACAGCCGGCAGACCGGCCCGTCGAAGTCGAAGAGCACGCAGCGCGCTTGGGTGATCGTGTCCCGCAGGTTCTCCGTCTGTGTCGCCACCGCATCAGTCTGCGTCGTATCAGAAGTCACTAGTTGAGTTTCAGGTCCGAGGTGATGGTTTCCCAGAGGGCGTTGAACCACTTCTGGGACTCGTCCACGAAGGCGGTGTCCCGCGCGCCGGACCGCTTCTCGAAGGAGAAGAGCAGGGACTCGGTGCCGAGGGTGTCGTACATGTCCAGCGTCTCGTCGGCAGAGATCTCCTCCTCCCTCCTGGCGATCATGTAATAGGCGATCAGCGCCTCCGTCCCGTTCAGCAGGTACAGCTTCACCGGCGGCGTGAAGGGCAGGGCGCGGAAGGTCACATGGACCTCGATGCCGTGCGAGGAGCGCAGGGACTGGAGGTTGTGGCGCAGGACGTGGCCCTGGGCGTTGCGCTGCTCCAGCCAGCGCCTGTGGACCGGGTCGTCGTCGCCTCGGTCGTCGACGGAGATGGGGAACGCCAGGTTGATCTCCCGGCTGGGCAGCAGGATCCGGGCGTCGATCCGCTCCGGGCGGATCCTTCCGTCGTGGATCTGGCGCACCGGCTCGCTGAGCGCCAGCATCAGCGTCTCCGCGGTGAGACAGGCCGCGTCGATCCGCACATGGGGGACGGAGAACGCCTCGGTGAGACGCGGGGCGAGGCCCACCATGGTCGGCTGCGGTCCGTTGCGGCTGGGAGTGACCTGCGCGATCCGTGGCGGACTGCCCTTGCTGACGTTGCTGAGCAGGCCGCCTTCCTGGAGCTCGCGCAGGGCGAGGCGGACCGTGCCGCGCTCGACGCCGAACTCGTCGGCCAGTTCCGCCTGGGTGGGCAGACGGTCGCCGGCCTTCAGCTCGCCGGTGCGGATGCGCTCCCGCAGGACCTCGGCGATCTCCTGGGGCGAAAGCCTTCTGCTGCTGTCACTCACCACAACGTTCTCCTGAGTCACGACCAAACGGTACAACTCTCTCCCATCTTTGGGGAGTTACTCGAAAGTTGTTTATGGACAGTTACCAAGTGGGGACAACCTAACCAGAGTTGGTTACCAACTTGGCCAAGATGGCGGAAGTTTTGCCTCCTCTCACCCATCCACGGCACCCAGCACCCCCAGCAGGTCACCGAAGAGAAGCAGGAGGAACCACCATGCCCGCCATCGCCCTCCTCTCCGCCGTCTTCGTCGTCGGCTTCGAGCAACTCGTCCAATGGCAGTACGGACCGACGGGCATCGTCGGTCTGCTGCTGCTCACCATCGGGATCAAGGCGAAGAACCCCACGTGCAGCTCCATCGGAGCCGTCGTCCTGGCCCTGCTGGTGGCGGGACCGGCCGTCAGTTCGTGATCAGTGGTTCCGAACTGATCGTCTCCCACAACGCGTTGAACCAGAGGTGGGACTGTTCCACGAACGTGGTGTCCCGCAGTCCCACCCCCTGCCCGAAGGGGAACAGCATCGACTGCGTGCCCTCGGCGTCGTACATCTCCAGGTATTCGTGGTCGATCTCCTCGCCCCGCCGCGCCAGCGTGTAGTACGCGAAGAGCGCCTCCGCCTCGTTGAGGAGGTAGAGCTTCACGGGCGGGGTGAAGGGCAGCGCGCGGAAGGAAACCCGCACGTCGACGGAGTGTGTGGCCCGCAGCGCCAGCAGGTTGTGCCGCAGCACCTGCACCTGGGCATTGCGCTGGGCCAGCCAGCGACGCCGCGGGCGGTCGTCCGCCATGCCGTCGACCGGCGCGGGAAACGCGAGGTCGATGTCGCGGCTGGGAAGCAGCACCCGGACGTCGACCCTGGCCGGTTTTATGCGTCCCGCGTGAATCTCGCGCAACGGCTCGCCCATGGCGAGGGTGAGCGACACCGCGGTCAGACACAGCGCGTCGATCGCCACGTGCGGGACCTCGAAGGCCGCCGTGATCCGCGGGGCGAGCGCCACCATGGTCGACTGCGGCCGCACCTGTGGCCCGGTCAGAGCTCTCTCGGGATGGTCCGCGACCGTCGCCGGGCTCCCCTTGGACACGTTGACGAGCAGGTGCTCCGACTGAAGGATGCGCAGCGCCTGGCGCACCGCGCCGCGCTCGACGCCGAACTCGTCGGCCAGTCTGGCCTGGGTCGGCATGCGCTGGCCAGCCCGCAGCTCACCGGACCTGATCCGGCTGCGCAGCTCGTCGGCCACCTCGCGGTGTGACCTCGGCGGCCGTGGTGACCTGTTCCGTCCGTTGGCGACGGCATGCTTCGGCTCCACAACCAGAACACTACAACTTCCCGCCATCTTTGGGCAGTTGCCGGATAGGTGGTTATGAGTCGTCCCAACACGGAGATAAGTAACAGTGAGTTGGTCGCCAACTTGCACAACATGGTCAAACTTCCGGAGGGTTGGCCGCCGAAGTTCCACCTGGACGCCGGGTGGCCGGGCGGACGGTCCTCAGCGGGGGTCCGCCTCCCCGTCCCGAAGGAGGGACCGTCATGCCGCTCGTCGCCCTCGCCGTCGCCGCCCTGGCCATCGGATTCGAGCAACTCATCCAGTGGGAGTACGGGCCGATGGGCATCATCGCGTTCGTCGCGCTGTCCGTCGGGCTCAAGGCCCGGAACACCACCGTCAGCGGCATCGGGGCCGTGATCCTCGTGATGCTGCTCGCCCAGTCCGGCTGAGCGGACGACACCGTCCGCCAGTCCGGCTGACCGCGCTCCCCTCCGGAGGGGAGCCGGGAGCACGGTCAGTCAGCACCACACAACTGAATCGCTACGGATCGGCAGTCGCAGCAACCGCCCGCCACCCGCACGGAAGGAGAACGCCCCTACAGGCACCCACCGTTCAGAAGATGTCCGGGCACCACGGTCGCCTGGACGTCCGCAGCAGGGCGTCGGCCAGAGCGGCGGCGCCCTCTTGCCGTTCCCGGACGCGGCCCAGCGCCGCAAGCCGCACCGCGGACTCGTCCCCGAGCCACAGCGTCGCCAGATCGGCGATGGACAGCGACAGGTCCGCCTCCTCGGTGACCGGCTCGCAGGTCGCCGTACCGTCCGGGGCGGCCTGGAGCCGGTAGCGGCCTCCGTCCGGTCCGCTCTCGTCCCTCACGTCCAGCACGAGCGTCCCGGCGGTGCCGTACGTCCGCGCCTCCAGAGCCCGTACGACATCCAGGATCCGCACCCAGAGCCAGTCCGTCTGGCCGGTGATGCGGGCGCCGCGCGGGTCCGGGAGGAACTGCGGCAGCAGGTCGTCGGGCGCGCGCCGGCCGGTCTTGACCCGGGTGATCCAGTCGATGGAGCAGAGGTAGTTCCACAGGGCGCGCTCGGCCGCCGTCGTCACCGCGAGCAGCCACCTCACCTCCGCCGTGTTGTGGGGCTGGTTGGAGTCTCCCCAGTCGTCGTCCGCGGTGTAGGAGACAAGGCCCTCGATCTCGCCCGATGCCGAGCGGTAGGCGGCGTAGAACGGCTCCTTCCAGGGGAAGCCGGCGAACCTCAGCAGGCCGGTGTTCATCTGCCACCAGCGGGCGTCGCGGTTGATCATGCCGGGCCGGCCGCGCCGGAGCCGTTCGTGCAGTTCGGGTCCCGCCTTGCGGACCTCCTCGGCGTCCAGGAGGTCGATACGGCCGCCGTCGGCCGGGCCCGCCCAGCGCGGGTCGAGACCGGTGCGCGGTACGTCGACGGTCCACTCGGTGGAGGTGGTGGCCGGGCCGAAGCCGAACCGGCCGTAGATCGGGTACTCGGCGGCGATGAGGGTCGCGACGACGTCGCCCCGCTCCCTCGCCGCCGCCAGGTCGGCCGTCATCATGCGGGTGAGCAGGCCCCGGCGCCGGTGTGTGGGAGAGACGGTCACGTTCGAGATGGCGTCCGCGGGGACGGCCGCCCCGCCGACCGCGGTGACCTCCTGCGGGAACGACCGGAACGTCGCCACACAGCGGGAGCCGTCGAACGCGCCCAGGGTCCTCCCCGGGATGAACGCCGATCTGCGGTTCTCGACGTCCTCGTCCGAGACGGCCGGCTCCTGCAGGAACCCCGTTTTCACGGCGCGCAGCCAGTCCCGCAGGTCGGGGGCGGTGATCGGCCGTACGTCGATCGCGTCGGCGTCGGCGGCCGCGCCCGTGCCTCCGGCGGCTTTGGCGTCCTGGGCGGCGAGAGCTTCGTGCGGGGTCATGAAGCCACGCTAGGCGGACCCCGGCCGGGGTGTCGCGCGGATTTCCGCACGGCCCCTCCCGGCCGGTCCTGGCCGTCCCCACCCGGATCCCCGGGTCACAAACGCCCACCCGGATCCCGGGTCAGAAAGCCGCCCGGATCTCCCCCACCGCGCGGTCGCCGCCCAGCAGGGGGGCGGCGCCGATCCGCGTCACCACCGGGCCCGTCACGCCCAGCAGGTCCAGGCCGCGGGCGAGGACGGGGCCCAGGGCACGGGTCCCGCCGTCGTCGATCTTGAAGGCGAGGGCGCGGCCGTCGGGCAGCGCGACCGCCTGGACGGCTTCGGCGCCCATCTTGGACAGGGCGCCCGGGACCTCGCGCATCAGCCAGGTGTCGGGGCGCCGGGTGCCGGCGACGTACTCGGGGTGGGCGCGCATGGCGTCGGCCACCCGGCGTTCGGCGGAGCCGGGGGCCGCGAGGACGAAGGACCGGAAGGCGCGGGCGAGACCCGTGAGGGTGATGGCCATCAGGGGCGCCCCGCAGCCGTCCGTGCCGACCGCCGCGACGGGCTCCCCGGCGGCCTCCTCGACCACGGAGTGGATGAGCTGCTGGAGGGGGTGCCCGGGATCGAGGTAGGACTCGGTGGACCAGCCGCGCTGCGCGCACACCGCGAGCATCGCCGTGTGCTTGCCGGAGCAGTTCATGGTGACCCGGTCGCGGACGGCACCGGAGGCGAGGTAGGTCTCGGCCTCGACGGGGTCCAGCGGCAGGTCCGGCGGACACTGGAGCTGTCCGGCGTCCAGCCCGTGCTCGACGAGCATCTTCTGGACCAGGTCACGGTGGAAGATCTCGCCGGAGTGGCTGGCGGCGGCCAGGGCGAGGCGCTCCGCGGCCAGGTCCAGGCCCGCGCGCAGGATGCCCGCCGCCTGCATGGGCTTGTTCGAGGAGCGCGGGAAGACCGGTGCCGTCACCTCGCCGAGCGCCAGCTCGACCGTGCCGTCCGCGGCCAGGACGACCAGGCTGCCGCGGTGGTGCCCCTCGACGAAGCCGGACCGCACGACCTCGGCGAGCACCGGGAGCGTCCCGGATGGGCCGGTCGCACCGGACGCGCCGGGCCGGGGTGTCCGCTCGGGGCCGGGAGCCGTATCGGGCGTACGAGCCGTACGGGGCGTGCTCGGGGCGCCCGGTGCACCCTGAGTGCCGTCGGGTATGTCGGACATGGGCGAGCCTTCGGGCGTGCGGGGGGCTGCGGACATCGGCGGTGGCCTTCCGGAACGGGGACCCGCTCGGAAGGCGGCGGCCGGGTCGTGCCCCGGGCGGCGCCCTCGCCCGCGCGGAGCGGAAGCGCGCCTCGTGGATGCCGGCGCGCCCCTCGGCCCCGGGATCGCCGGGGCCGCCACGTCACATGAGCAGGTCGTCTACTTGTGCTTCCCCTTCACGGTACCTGCGGGCGATCTCGGCGCTGCAATCGTCGGCCGTGTGCTGGAGCTGCTGGCGCTGCCGGGAGACCTGCTGCTCGTACCGCACGAGACGGCCGAGTCCCGCGCTCAGCTCGTCGTCCGTACGGGCCTCCAGGTCCGACAGCTCCACCTCGGCGAGCATGTCGGCGGCCAGTGCCCGGTATTCCTCGCCGTGCGGCGTTCCCACGGTCACATGACGGGCCGAGGAGCGGTACCGGGCCGGCGCGTCAGTGAGGATCTCCGAGAGCCGCTCCACGACCGAGGGCCTCCCCCTGTCCACGGGCGAGAGGTGTCCGGAGGCCGTGGCGGGCATCCGGCGCTCCCCGCGGCGGGCGAGCTCCGCGCGCAGGATGTCGATACGTCCCTGGAGCAGCCGCCGGACATAGCTGAGGTCGGCCTCGTCCCGCTGGGCGTCCCGGCGCAGTGTCCGCAGTTCGGGCAGGCGGAGCACGGTGATGCCGGCCGGGGCAGGATCGACGGCCAGCGGGCCGCTGTCGGTGCGCTGCACCGGCGTCCGGGCCGTCATCGATTCCGCCCGTGCGCTCGTACGGGTCAATGACACGGCTCCGGTCTGCCCGGTCCTCGATGTGCTCATGTACCTCTACCGTCCCCTCGACCGGCGCGGTCCGCCCAACGGCCGGACCGCAACACCCCGCATGGTGCCACCCCAGATGGCCGCTATGTGACCGAGTGACCCGATCAGCCCCAGATGGCGGGTTGGTTACCCCGGAAAATCACGCGAAGGGCCCGCACCACGCGACGCAGCCATGACACGGCATCATGGTCCGCATGCGTGCGGTGGTGCAGAGAGTGGACGGCGCGAGCGTCGTCGTGGACGGCGAGACGGTCGGCGAGATCAGCGGCGAGGGCCTGTGCGTCCTCGTCGGGGTCACCCACGAGGACACCAAGGAGAAGGCGGCCCAACTCGCCCGCAAACTCTGGTCCGTCCGGATGCTGGCCGCCGAGCGGTCCTGCTCCGACATCGACGCGCCGCTGCTCGTCATCAGCCAGTTCACGCTGTACGGGGACGCCCGCAAGGGGCGCCGCCCCACCTGGAACGCGGCCGCCCCCGGCGATGTGGCCGAGCCCCTCGTCGACGAGGTCGTCGCCCAGCTCCGCGCCCTGGGCGCCACGGTGGCCACGGGCCGGTTCGGCGCCCAGATGCGGGTCTCCCTGACGAACGACGGCCCGTTCACCGTCCTTCTGGAGATGTGAGCCCTGCGGCTCCGGAGAGGTGAGCCCTAGAGCTCCGGAGAGGTGAGCCCTACGGCTCGACCACGACCTCCTGTGCCGCCGCCGTCGAGTCCGCCATCAGCGGGGCGTCCACCGGCACGTTGCGCTTCACGAGGGCCAGTGCGATCGGGCCGAGTTCGTGGTGGCGTGCGGATGTGGTGATGAAGCCGATCGTGCGGCCGGCGGGGTCCTCGTCCGCGAGGCGCAGCTCGGTGCCGTGCGGAGGCAGGACGACCTCGCTGCCGTCGAGGTGGAGGAAGACCAGGCGGCGCGGGGGCTTGCCCAGGTTCTGGACGCGGGCCACCGTCTCCTGGCCGCGATAGCAGCCCTTCTGGAGGTGCACCGCGGTACCGATCCAGCCCAGCTCGTGCGGGATGGTGCGGTGGTCGGTCTCGAAGCCGAGGCGGGGCCGGTGCTGCTCGACGCGCAGGGCCTCGTGGGCGAGGAGCCCGGCGGGCGGTCCGGCCTTCTCCGCCCAGGAGTCCAGGTCCGCGCGCGGCAGGAAGAGATCACGGCCGTACGGCGTCTCGCGGACGACGGCGCCCTCGGGTGCCTCGGCGATCGAACCGGCCGGCAGCTCGACGACCGCGAAGTCGGCGGTGCGGTCGGCGACTTCGACCCGGTAGAAGAACTTCATCGACTCCAGGTAGGCGACGAGCGCGTCCTGGGTGTCGGGTTCCGTGTGCATCCACACCGTCGTGCCGTCGTCGACGAGGTACAGCGCGTGCTCGATGTGGCCGTTCGCGGAGAGGATCAGCGCCTCGGTGGCCTGGCCGGCCGGGAGGTCGGTGACGTGCTGGGTGAGCAGCAGGTGCAGCCAGGCCAGCCGGTCGTCCCCGGTGACGGTGACGACACCGCGGTGCGAGAGGTCCACGAAGCCGACGCCGTCGGCGAGGGCACGCTGCTCACGGAACAGGTCGCCGTAGTGGGCGGCGACGCCTTCGTCCACGCCCTCGGCGGGAACGGCGCCGGGCAGGGACAGGAGGGAACTCTTCATGGACATACACACTACGACCGAGCGGTCGCCGATTTTATTTCTGTCACTTCTGCAGGTCCTGGCAGTCCTTGCAGCGGCCGAAGATGGCGAAGTGCTTCATCTCCGTCTCGAAGCCGAAGGATTCCCGGAGCTTCGCGGTGAACTCGGCGGCGACGGAGACATCGGCCTCGATGACGTTCGAGCAGTCGCGGCAGACGAGGTGGATGTGGTGGTGCCGGTCGGCCAGGTGATAGGTCGGCGCGCCGTGTCCCAGATGGGCGTGGCTGACCAGCCCGAGCTCCTCCAGGAGCTCCAGGGTCCGGTAGACCGTGGAGATGTTGACCCCCGACGCCGTCTTCCTCACTTCGCCGAGGATGTCGTCGGGGGTCGCGTGCTCCAGGGTGTCCACTGCTTCGAGGACAAGCTGGCGCTGAGGCGTCAGCCGGTAGCCGCGCTGCCTGAGGTCGCTCTTCCAGTCGGTGCTCACCACACTGGAAGTCTAGGTCCATTCCCGTGGACGCCGCCCTGGGGAACGGCAGGACGGCCCGGGAGCGCGCGGCGGGGTCCTACTTGAAGAAGGCGATCCCGTCGTCCGGCATGTCGTCGGGCAGGTCCTTGGCCCAGCGCTCGACGTCCTCCGGGGTGACGACCTTCTTCAGGTGCCCGGACATGTAGGGGCGCAGCTCGACCTCGGGGGTCTGCTTCTCGCCGACCCACATGAGGTCGCTGTTCACATAGCCGTACAGACGCTTGCCGCCGCTGTAGGGGCCGGAGGCGGCCGTACGGGCCACGGCGTCGGTGACCAGGTCGATCTGCGGCTTCTTGTCGGCCAGCTCGCCGTACCAGATCTCGACGACGCCGTCGTCGCGGGTCATCACGACCTCGACCTTGCGGTCGGCGTCGACGCGCCAGAAGCCGGTCTCCGTCTCCAGCGGCCGGACTTTCTCGCCGTTCTCGTCGAGCACCCAACTGTGCGAGCGGTACTCGAGGAAGTCCCGCCCGTCGTGCGTGAAGCTGGCCTCCTGCCCGAAGTTGCACTTCTCGGAGCCGGGGAAGTCGTGGACACCGACTCCGGCCCAGTCGCCGAGCAGGAAGACAAGGGGGACCAGGTCCTTGTGGAGGTCCGACGGGATCTCGATCATGAGCTGAACAGTTCCTTGGTGGGGGTCAGCGCTGGCCCTGGTACAGCTTCTTCACGGTCAGCGCGGCGAAGGCGAGCACGCCGACGCAGACCAGGGCCAGCAGGGTTTCGAAGAAGATCTCCACGCGGGTGCTCCTCGGTGAGCGGAACGGGGTCCCCGCTCGGGCACAGCCGAGATGGGGGAGTACACAAAAGCCGGGCCCCAGCTTACGCGGCTGGGGCCCGGCCCTCTCTTCCAGGTGGGTCCTGCCGGACCCGTCACGCTCAGCCGAGGAGCTGGCTCTGCAGAACGACCGTCTGCTGGAAGGGGATCTCCCGCGCGGTGCCCTTGCGGGACTGCACGACGAGGGCGACCACGTCACCGGCCGACAGATACGCCTCACGGACCTGTTCGGCGCCGTACGGCCTGCTCTCCGTGTACGCGTACCGGGTGATCTGGTCGACCTTGGCGCGCTCGGGGAACGCCTCGTCCCGCTCCGTCAGGGCGGCACCGCGCAGCACGAGCGCGGCGGAGTCGTAGTTCGCCAGGTCCTGGACGATCAGGTTCTCCGCGACGGCGGCGGTGTCGAACTGGAGCAGGAAGATCCGCGTGTACGTGCCGTCGGCGGTGGTCCAGCCGCGTGCGGCGATGTGCCGCACGGCGTCGTCGGTCAGCAGCCTGCCGACCGTCTCCTGGTCACCCCGCTCCGCGTAGTGCGCCAGGAAGTCCTTCCGCGCCAGCCAGCCGTCCCCGCCGCGCAGTGCCGCGTCGGCCTTCGCGCCCTTCGGGGCCGGCAGCAGGAGCTCACGCAGGTCGGCGTAGTGGGAGCCCGCCTTGTTCGACTCGGCGAACGGCCCCGGGCTGCCGGAGGGCAGCGGAGGCTTGACGATCACCGGATAGTCCCAGCGGCCGTCGGACTTCGTCGCAAGACCAGGTACGTCGGTGCGCTCCATGCCCGTGATGCCGTACGCGGCTGCCGAGCCGACCGCCGCGAAGACCACGGCCGCGGCCGTCCAGCGCAGGACGGCGCGCAGCACCCGACGGTCCTTCCTGACCTTGACCGGGGAAGCCAGGACCTCGACGGCCACACCCTCGACCGCGGCGGTCTCGGGCGGCGCCTCGGGCAGCGGAGGCACCACGGCCTCCGGCCCGGCCGATGGTTCGGATGCCTGTCGTTCGGCCGTCTGCGGTTCGTCTGCCTGCATTTCGGCTTCCGGTTCGACGGACCGCGATTCGGCCCGCGACCCTGCTTCAGGTTCGAAGTCCTCGGCCGGTGTCTGTCTCGTCTGCTCGGTCATACCGCTTCCCCCGGCTCCTGGATGCGGTCGAGCTGAATGCGGAGCAGTCGCGCGACCCCCTCGGTGTCCATCGAACCGGTCCCTGACGCGGTCAGGCCGACCAGCACGTCGCCCTGGTAGGCGGAGCAGATCATCGTGTCGAGATTCCTCTTCTTGTCCTTGGGGGACAGGAAGCACTTGGCGTTCTTGTGGCCCTCGACCTTCGGTCCGGCACGGAAGATCTGGAGGGCGTCGAAGAACTCGTTCTGGAACGTCGACATGTTCCGGACGGCCCGCTTGTCCTGGATCTGGGCCAGTTCGATCTCGACGTCGTAGGGGCCCTCACCCTTCCGCGCGGTGCCGAGGACGAGGTAGCTGCGCATCGCCATGCCCATGGTGTGCTGGTCGTCGATCCGCTTCTCGATCTCGCGCCGCCGGGAACGGGGCAGATCACGGACCGCCTCCTTGCGCAGGGCCTCGGCCTTACCGCCGCTGAGCACCGCCTCGGAGCCGAACTCGGCGATGTCCGGACCACGGTTCAGGCCGGCGTCGTAGGGCACGAGCATGCCGGCGAGCGAGGACGCGGGCTTGGCTTCCTCGACCGCACCGCTCGCGGACTTCGGGAACTTCCAGGACGGCGCACCCGCGTCACGGTCGGCGTCCCGCACGGTCACCACGGTGCAGGCGCCGCCGGCGATCACGGCCCCGACGAGCAGCACGGCACCGGCGACGGCGGCGATACGGCCACGGCGGGCGCGCTTCCTGCCGGACTCGGGTACTGGTGCGGCCGCGTCGGACGCGGCCTGCACGGGAGGCGTCACCTCGGAGGACGTCGGCTCAGGAGATACCGGCTCGGAAGGCGCCGGCTCGGACGCGGCCTGCACGGTAGCGAGTTCGACGGGCTTCGCCGGCTCCGCGCCCTGAGGGTTCTCGGATTGCTCGTTCACAGCCGCTCCAACTGCCGCTTGGCCAAATCCATGATCTTCGACTTCGTGATCGGCTTGGAGTCGTAGATCCAGATCTCCATGGCGATGTCACCGCGCGCGGCGGTCGCCCCCGCCTTGTAGAGCGGCAGATAGCCCGCCTTGCGCTCGGGCTTGAAGAGATAGACCGTCCCGTCGCTCCCGCTGGTGATGGGCCAACCGCGGGTGTCGTCCGTCTTCCACCCGTGGGCCCGGCCCTCGGCGACGAGGTCCTCCTCCTGGCGGTACTGCACCAGCCGGACGGTGACGTTACGGGTGGAGGTCTCGGTCCAGGTGGCGCCGGCGGCCCGCCGGAACTCCTGTCCGACGAGGCGGTCGAACACACGGTCCGAGTGCTCCAGCTCGCCCGCGTAGCCGGCCATGTCAAGCCAACCGTCCGTCTCCGGCGCCCAGTCGGGCACCTTCGTGCCCTTCGGCCGGGGGATCAGCAGCTTGCGAAGGTCGCCGTCTGTCTTCACCCGGTGGTCCTGGGCGGCGGACAGGGGTTCGGGGGCGGGGCCCTTCGCGCGGGTCAGCACCGGCTGTGACAGCGAAGGCAGCCGGGTCGGCTCGCGGTGGGCCTGGACCAGGAATCCGGCGCAGGTACCGGCGACGAGACCGAGCACGGCGGCCGTGGCGATGAGCAGCGTCGTACGACCTCGCCGACGGGGCCTGGGCCCTGACGGGGCGTCCGACGTCGTACCCGGATCGACAATCGGCGTGTCATCGGACACGCTCGGTCTTTCCGGTGATTCGGATTCTTCGGGTACTACCAAGACGTCCCCCCACAGAAGGTGAAGCACGGATTCCATATCCGCGCACAGGAGACTCATGGTCCGTACATGGGGTTGCACCGGTGTCGATCACGATTCGGACTACGATGGCGGCCATGGCGAAGAAGCTCGTGATCAAGGTGACGGCGGGGACCGACGCCCCGGAGCGCTGCTCACAGGCGTTCACCGTCGCGGCGGTGGCCGTGGCCAGTGGCGTCGAGGTCTCGCTCTGGCTGACCGGCGAGTCCTCCTGGTTCGCGCTGCCGGGCCGCGCCGCCGAGTTCGAGCTGCCGCACGCGGCACCGCTGCCCGATCTGATCGACTCGATCCTGGCGGCCGGGCGCATCACCCTGTGCACCCAGTGCGCGGCCCGGCGCGACATCACGGAGAAGGACGTCCTGGAGGGCGTGCGGATCGCGGGTGCGCAGGTGTTCGTGCAGGAGGCGATGACGGACGGGACGCAGGCGCTCGTCTACTGACCTCGTCTGCGCCGCGTGCGCGTGTCCACCCAGAGACAGAAGGGGTGGCCCGCCGGGTCGAACAGCACCCTTACGTCGTCCTGGGGCTGCTGCTCGGCGAGCCGGGCGCCCTGTTCCACGGCGTGGGCGGTCTCCTCGGCGAGGTCGTCGACCTCGATGTCGAGATGGAGCATCATCCGCTGGTCGCCGGGGCCCGCGGGCCACACCGGCGGTGTGTAGTGCGGCTCGGTCTCGAAGGCGAGCGCGATCCCGTCGAAGGGCGGGCCGATGAGCACCCAGTCGGGCTCCTCCGACCGCACCTCGTACCCGAGCAGCCTCTGGTAGAAGCCGGCGAGTTCATGGGCGTCGGGTGCGTCGAACACCACGGTGGACAACCTCGTACGCGACATAGACGCCTTTTCCGCTCCTATGGCTGCCGTCGGTTCACGGCTGCCGACGCTTCTTGCCGTCCAGCTCGTCCCACCACTCGTCGGACTTCGGGTCCCCGGACGGGTCGTCCCACCATCGGTCCTCGGGCCCCCGCCGGTTGGCCACCATCGCGGCCACCGGCGGAATCAGCATGGCCACCACGCACATGGCGACGGCCGCGGGAACCGACCACAGCCGTACGACCGCCCAGGCGAGGACGAACAGCACGATGCACGTCCCCATCATGGCGAAGTACAGGTGACGCCTGCGCGCGTACATACCACCAGCGTAGGCCCGGACAACCCGTCCGGCGCAGTGCCGGCAGGCCGGGGAGCGGGCAAGCCGAAGGGCCGCACCCCGATCCGGTAAGCGTCCAACCCCCGGGGGTGCGGCCCTTCGGCCGTTCAGTCGACTGCCGTCATCGACGGCGGTCCGCCGTTCAGACGGCGATCGCGACCTCGGCGAGGCCGCCCGTCTGGGCGACGACCGTGCGGTCTGCGGTGCCACCGGGCACCAGCGCGCGGACGGTCCAGGTGCCCTCGGCCGCGTAGAAGCGGAACTGGCCCGTCGCGGAGGTGGGGACCTCCGCCGTGAACTCGCCGGTCGAGTCCAGCAGACGGACGTAGCCCGTCACCGGCTCGCCGTCGCGGGTCACCTGACCCTGGATCGTGGTCTCACCGGGCTTGATCGTCGAGGCGTCGGGGCCGCCGGCCTTCGCTCCACACATATTTCGATTCCGTCCTTCAGGCCTTGGGGGTTACTTGTTGGCGCCGAGCTCGATCGGCACGCCGACGAGGGAGCCGTACTCGGTCCACGAGCCGTCGTAGTTCTTGACGTTCTGCACACCGAGGAGCTCGTGCAGCACGAACCAGGTGAGCGCGGAACGCTCACCGATGCGGCAGTAGGCGATCGTGTCCTTGGCGAGGTCGACCTGCTCGGCGGCGTAGAGCTCCTTGAGCTCGTCGTCCGACTTGAAGGTGCCGTCGTCGTTGGCGTTCTTCGACCACGGGATGTTGCGGGCGCTCGGGACGTGGCCCGGACGCTGCGACTGCTCCTGCGGCAGGTGCGCCGGGGCGAGCAGCTTGCCGCTGAACTCGTCGGGCGACCGGACGTCGACCAGGTTCTGCGAGCCGATCGCGGCGACGACGTCGTCACGGAAGGCGCGGATGGCGGTGTTCTGGGCCTTGGCCTTGTACGCGGTGGCGGCGCGGTCGGGAACCTGCGAGCCGTCGACCAGGTCGCGGGAGTCGAGCTCCCACTTCTTGCGGCCGCCGTCGAGGAGCTTCACGTTCTCGTGGCCGTAGAGCTTGAAGTACCAGTAGGCGTAGGACGCGAACCAGTTGTTGTTGCCGCCGTAGAGGACGACCAGCGTGTCGTTGCCGATGCCCTTGGCCGAGAGGAGCTTCTCGAAGCCCTCCTGGTCGATGAAGTCACGGCGTACCGGGTCCTGGAGGTCCTTGGTCCAGTCGATCCGGATGGCGTTCTTGATGTGGTTCTTCTCGTACGCCGACGTGTCCTCGTCGACCTCGACGACCGCCACGTTCGGGTCGTCCAGGTGGTCCTGGACCCAATCGGCGTCTACCAGGACGTCGCTGCGGCTCATGCTCGTTCTCCTCCGGGGCAGTTGCGGCGGGGTGGTGCGATGGAGAGGCTGCGCGGTGCTGCATGCCGGTGAGGGCTGCGCGGCGCAATGGTGGCCCGGACAAGAGAGGTCCAGGGGCCCGGCTCGCGGAAGACGGGAACGCTTCCGCTCAGAAGGTGCGACAGAGCATGGCGGCGACGCGGCACAGGTCTACTGCCCGCCGCTTCGTGAGGTCCGCCTGTCGCTTCATGGGTCCGATCGTAGGGACGGACAGGCGGGCATGTCACCGGCGTGTCGGATGCTGAGACACGATCGTCCGCACTCTGATACGAACATGCCCTCGGAGCCCGTCCCGCACGGATTCCGGAGGGCTCCGCGGGCCCCGTACCGGCCGCCCATCTGCGGTACGGACGGGGTCGTCTCGCCTTTCGGACAACGACCCCTTCCGATGGGCCCCGCCACCGGTCCGGTCGCCCCTTCCGGCCGTCCTCCGGTCGGGCCTCCCGCCCGCCTCCGGCCGGGCCTCCCGCCCGTCTCAGGCCGGCCTCCCACCCGCCTCAGGCCAGGCTTCCACCCGCCTCCGGTCCGGCCTTCTACCCGACCAGCCGGACGTCCGAACCCTTCACCGAGATCTCGACGCCGTCGTGGGCCGCCTCGACCTTGTCGAGCTTGATCCCGCCGGGCAGTTGCTCGATCTTCTGCTCGAAGTCGGTGATCGAGCGGATCCGGCCCTCGGCGAGCTGGACACCCAGCTTGGGCAGGGAATCGGCGTGCACCTTCACGGTGTCGCCGGAGACGGACACGGAGCTGAGCACCGAGAGCGTCTTGGACGCCTTGGAGCCGGGGACGGTCACCGCGACGGCGACCTTGACCTTGCCGTTGCCGCCGTCGGAGAGGCCCGTGACCTGGGTCTTGATGCCGAACCCGACGTCCAGGGGCTCGGGCTTGGCGGCCTTCAGCAGCTCGGCGTACGAGATCGACGCGGTGCCGGTGGCGCTGCCGGCGGTCGCGGAACTGTAGTCGCCGCTGAAGGCGACGCCGTGCATCTCGGCGTTGAGGTCGTCGATGCGGATCGTGCCCGCGGAGGAGCCCGTGCCGCCCGTCGACGCCTCGTAGTCCTTGATGCCGACCTTCACGTCGTCGAGTTCGCCCGAGGCGACCTGGGTGAGGAACGGAAAGCCCCCGATGGACACGTCGGGGGTGGACGCGAGGCCCTCGCTGCTCTTGATCCGGCCTGCCGCCTCGTCCTCCGCGAACCAGACCGCCACCCGGTCGGCGAGTACGAACAGTCCGCCGAGAACGACCAACAGAACCACGGTTATTCGCAGTGCGCGCATGCTCGTTGTTCCCCTACCTGGGACGGCCCCGTCTGGACGGCCGAGTGGCCACCGAACGCGAGCCTAACCCCGAAGGGCCCCCGAATCGGGGGCCCTTCAAGGTAGTTGTCGATCACCTGTGACGAATCGGCGCGGCCCGAGGACCGCGACCGACCGCCCGGCGGGCGGGTCAGCCCAGAGCGCGGCCCAGCAGGTAGACCGCCGGAGCGGCGGCGGCCAGCGGCAGCGCCACGCCCGCGGTGAAGTGGACGAAGCGAGAGGGGTAGTCGTAGCTCGCCACCCGGTGGCCGATCAGCGCGCAGACACCCGCGCCGAGGCCGAGGAAGGCGCCGTGCGTGCCCAGGTCCGTCATCCCGCCGACCGCGATGCCGGCGCCGGTGGCGGCCAGCAGCGCGACGACCACGGAGGCCGCCGTGGGCAGCGGCAGCGCGCGGGCCAGGATCGCCGCGGCGACCGCGGCCGCGCCCACCGTGACGGCGTCCGGCTCGGCCGCCAGATGACCGGCCGCGATGATCGCCAGCGCCGCGGAGACGACGGTCGCCATCAGGCCGTACATGCGGGTGTCCGGATCGGCGTGGCTGCGGAGCTGGAGCACGAGGGTCAGCAGGACCCATACGCCGAGGGTGCCGAGGATCGCGGCGGGCGCGTTCTCCCGGCCGGCGGCGAGCAGCGCCACGTCGGCGGCCACCGCGCCCAGGAACGCCAGCGCGATGCCCTGCCGGGCGGGCCACATCCCGTTCAGCCGGAACCAGCCCGCCGCGGTGACGGCCTGGAGCAGGACGAGCGGTACGACGAGCGCGTACTCCCCGATCACCGCCGTCCCGGAGAGCAGCAGCGCGAGCAGCGCGGTCAGCGCGGCCGGCTGGATCCCGGGCTCGATGATCGGCGACCGTCCCTCGGCGCGGGCACGCTGCGCGTCGGTGATCCGGCTCTGGCCGGTGACCGTGGCGGGCCCGTAGGCGACGTCGGTCTCGCTCGCGCTCCCGGGCGAGGTGCCGCCGTCACGCGGGGTCCCGCCGGGGCGGGAGGGGTCTCCCGGGCCGCCGGCGGCCGGCGCGTGGGCCGGGTTCCACGGCTGCGCCGGGGCCTCGGGCGGCAGGGTCGCGCCCGCGACGCCGCCGTACCCCTGGGGCTCGCCGTAGCCCTGGTACCCCTGCGGGGGCGGGTACGAGGTGTCGGCCTCCTGGACCGGCGCCTGCGCCTGCGTCTCCCAGGTCCGCCCCTCCCACTGCTGGGTGTGCTGCGGCCAGTCGGCGTGCTGCTGGGGCTCCTGGGACTGGTGCTGCTGTGCTTGCTGATAGGGGTCGTACGCCTCGCGGCGACCCTCGTACGGCTGGTTGCTCATCGTCTCGCTCACCCTCCTGCGAACGGCGGGAGCACCTCGACCGTGCCGCCCTCGGCCAGCCGTACCGTCTCATGCCCGCGGGTCCCCACGGGATCACCGTCGATCAGGAACGAGCATCGGCGCAGGACGTGGACGAATGCGCCGGGGTGCCGTTCGCGGGCCGCGTCGAGTGCCTCGGCGAGCGTGCCGGCGTCGTACGGCTCGTCGCCGACGCCTGCCGCGGCCTTGGCGGCGGCCCAGTAACGCACCGTGCCCTTTGCCATCTCGTTCCTCAATCAAGCGATCTGGTGTGTGGTGTCCGCGCACCTGTTTGCGTGAACCCCGCCAGGCTAGCCCGCGTGCGCCGCGGACCAGTCGCGGATGCGGGTCAGGAGGTCGTCGGGGGCGGCGTTCTCGGCGTGACCCATGCCGTGCTCCAGCCACAGTTCGGCGTGCCCGGCGGAGGCCTCGGCCAGCATGCGCGGGTGGTCGACCGGGAAGTAGCCGTCCCGGTCGCCGTGGACGATGAGGAGCGGGGTCGGCGCGATGAGCGGGACGCACTCGACCGGGGACGCCGGCACCGGATCCCAGTCACGGTGGTGGATTCGGGTCCGCAGACCGACCCGGCCCACGATCCGGCCCTCCGGACGGGTCACCAGCCAGTGCACCCGCCGCATGGGGGCCGTACCGCGGTAGTACCAGCGGGCCGGCGCGCTCACCGACACGACCGCGTCCGTACGTGCCTCCGCGCGCCCCTCGCGCTCCCGCGCCGCCGCCGGTCCGCCACCCGCGGCCCCGGGACCGTTCTCCCCGTAGAGCGCCGCGTGCCGCAGCACCACCGAGCCGCCCATCGAGAAGCCGACCGTCACGATCCTGGTGTGCCCGAGTTCACGCGCCCAGGCGACGGCCGCCGCCAGATCGAGGACCTCGCGGTCACCGACGGTGGAACGGCCGCCCGATCCGCCGTGGCCGCGGAAGGAGAAGGTGACCACCGCCCCGCCGCCGGCGAGGACGCCGGCCGCCCGGCGAACGTGCGGACGGTCCAGATCGCCTGTGAATCCGTGTGCGACGATGAACGCAAGGTCACCGGACGACTCCGTTCCGGGGTCGTAGGCCGCGTCGATGTCCACCCCGTCGGCCGTACGCAGAAACCTCCGCAGAGGGGTGCGCGGAACCGTCTCAAGGCGTGGACTCTTGAACGAACGCGTCATGTGACCTGCCGGACCTGGGCTCATGTGGGCTATTCTGCTGGGCATGAGGACTCGGGCAGAGTAGCCCCCGGGTCCTTTTGTGCTTTCAGAAGCGTTGTATACGAAGCGGGAAACCGCAGGTGTACGGGCCGCGAAGGCACGGCGGATCCCGGAGGCGCGGGAGCCGTATGTACAGGGCAGTGCCGCAAACGTCCTCGCAGGGACCGAGGAGGAACCAGACGTTATGGGCGAGCGAACCGTGCACGAAGGCAGGACGACCCGAGTGGGTGAGGCTCGATGAGCTCTCTCCTGCTCCTGACCAACGCCCTTCAGCCGTCGACGGAGGTGCTTCCCGCTCTCGGCCTGCTGCTGCACAACGTGCGCGTGGCTCCGGCGGAAGGCCCGGCCCTCGTCGACACCCCCGGTGCCGACGTGATCCTGATCGACGGACGACGCGACCTCCCCCAGGTCCGCAGCCTGTGCCAGTTGCTGCGCTCCACGGGACCCGGCTGTCCGCTCGTCCTCGTCGTGACCGAGGGCGGCCTGGCGGCCGTCACCGCCGACTGGGGCATCGACGACGTCCTGCTCGACACGGCGGGCCCCGCCGAGGTCGAGGCGCGCCTGCGGCTCGCGATGGGCCGCCAGCAGATCGTCAACGACGACTCCCCGATGGAGATCCGCAACGGCGATCTCTCCGTGGACGAGGCGACCTACAGCGCCAAGCTCAAGGGCCGGGTCCTCGACCTCACCTTCAAGGAGTTCGAACTCCTGAAGTACCTCGCGCAGCACCCGGGCCGCGTCTTCACCCGCGCCCAGCTCCTCCAGGAGGTCTGGGGCTACGACTACTTCGGCGGTACGCGCACGGTCGACGTCCATGTACGGCGTCTGCGCGCGAAGCTCGGGCCCGAGCACGAGTCGCTGATCGGAACCGTCCGGAACGTCGGTTATCGATTCGTTACTCCGGAGAAGGTGGAGCGCGCCGCGGACACCGCGAAGGCCAAGGCGGCCCAGCCAAAGCCGGATGATGCGGACGAGACGGCGCGCCCGGACGGGACCGCTCCCACGCAGGCCTCCGCGCAGCCCCAAGAAGCCGCCGTACGCCCTGCCCAGAGGTAGGTCCATCCGCGTAGACTCCGCGCGTGGCCAAGGTGACTAGGGATGATGTGGCGCGACTGGCGGGTACTTCCACCGCCGTCGTCAGTTATGTCATCAACAACGGACCCCGGCCGGTTGCCCCGGCCACGCGCGAGCGCGTTCTCGCCGCGATCAAGGAGCTTGGGTACCGGCCCGACCGGGTCGCCCAGGCCATGGCCTCGCGGCGGACGGAGCTCATAGGCCTGATCGTGCCGGACGCGCGCCAGCCCTTCTTCGGGGAGATGGCGCACGCCGTCGAACAGGCCGCCGCCGAGCGCGGGAAAATGGTCCTGGTCGGCAACTCCGACTACATCGCCGAGCGCGAGGTCCACTATCTGCGGGCCTTCCTCGGCATGCGGGTCTCCGGACTGATCCTCGTCAGCCACGCGCTGAACGACCACGCGGCCGCCGAGATCGACGCCTGGGACGCCCGCGTGGTGCTGCTGCACGAGCGCCCCGAGGCGATCGACGACGTCGCCGTCGTCACCGACGACATAGGGGGCGCCCAGCTCGCCACCCGGCACCTCCTGGAGCACGGCTACGAGTACGTTGCCTGTCTCGGCGGTACGGCCGAGACGCCCGCCGTCGGCGACCCCGTCTCCGACCACGTCGAGGGCTGGCGGCGCGCCATGCAGGAGGCCGGCAAGCCGACCGAGGGACGCCTCTTCGAGGCCCCGTACAACCGCTACGACGCCTACAAGGTCGGCCTCGAACTGCTCGCCGGACCGCATCGGCCGCCGGCCATCTTCTGCTCCACGGACGACCAGGCGATCGGTGTCCTGCGCGCCGCGCGCGAGCTGCGCATCGACGTGCCGGGACAGCTCGCGGTCGCCGGGTTCGACGACGTCAAGGAAGCGGGCCTGACCGACCCTCCTCTGACAACGATCGCATCGGACCGCTCGGCGATGGCCCGTGCGGCCGTGGACCTCGTCCTGGACGACGGGCTGCGGGTGCCCGGCTCCCGCCGCGAGCGGCTGAAGCTGTTCCCCTCGCGCCTGGTCCTACGGCAGTCCTGCGGCTGCGAGTAGCCCGCCCCTCGGCGGCCGCGACCGGCCGCCGCGCTCCGGCGGCCCGCCCGCCCCACGCGCCTTCCACCCGGACGACGAAGATCCCCGCGCCCTGAGGGACGCGGGGATCTCTGTGTGCCGACACGGGCCGGGAGGACCGAGAGGGCCTCAGGCCTTCAGGCCTTCAGGCCCTAGAACAGCAGGTTGTACTGGTTGAAGCCGGTCCCGAGGCTCTTGCGGGTGCCGAAGAGGCTGCTGGAGGCCTTGCCGGTGCCCGGGTAGAGCCAGAGCGTGCCGCCCGAGTCGCGGGCGATGACGTCCGCGACACCGTCACCGGTCACGTCGCCGTTGGCCACGTTCGAGGTGAAGTTCCAGCCCGTACGGGCCTGGATGCGCGCCGAGAACGGGGTCTTCTCGACCTGCGTGCCCCGGTAGAGGTACAGGACGCCCGAGCTGTTGCGGACCAGCAGGTCGGCGCGGCCGTCGCCGGACAGGTCGCCGTGACCGAAGATCTTGACGTTCTTCCACGCCCTGTCGACGATCTTGACGCGGCCGTAGAACTGGCCGGTGCCCTTGCCCGGGTAGAGGTAGACCGAACCGTCCGCGTCCACCGCGACCAGGTCGGGGCGCGCGTCACCGGTCAGGTCGCCGGGGACGGCGTACGACTTGTAGCCGCCCCACACCGAGCTGATCTGCATCCACTCGAACTCGCCCGAGCTGTGGTTCATGTAGCTGCGGTAGAGCTTGCCGTCGCCCTTGTCCCGCATGATCAGGTCCTGGTAGAAGTCCCGGTCCAGATCGGCCTGGAGGACCCAGCTCGCGTTCTGCCAGCCGTTGCCCTGGTAGGCGCGCGCGGCGAGCGAGGTGCCCTTGCTGTCCTGCTCGAACAGACCGCCGGAAGGCGTGCGCTCCAGCAGGTCGGCGCGGCCGTCGAACGTCAGGTCGGCGTCGTCGATGCGCGGCTGGGCCGCCCAGGTGTACGAGGACACCTTGGTGAACACCGGGTAGGCACCCTTGGCGGTGCACCCCGAGACACCCCACGAGACGATGCCGATGATCTTGCCGCCGAACATCACCGGGCCGCCGGAGTCACCGTTGCACGGGCTCTTGGTGCCCTCGTCGACGCCGGTCGCCGGGGTGCCAGCGCAGAACATCGAGCCTTCGACGAAGTCGTCCTCGCCGAGGACGGTGTTCATCGCGCTGTTGCAGGTCGCGTCCTTCACCAGCGGCAGGCTGACCTTGCGCAGGTTCGCCGACAGGTCGGCGTCCGCGGCGCCCGAGGTCAGGCCCCAGCCGTAGACGGTGGCGTTGTTGCCGGCCTGGTAGGAGGCGCTGTCGCCCGCGGACACCAGCTTCGCCCACTGCTGCTCCAGCGGACGGTCCAGGGTGAGAACCGCGACGTCGTTCTGGAGGGTCGAGCTGTCGAAGTGCGGGTGGTTCCACTGGCGGTAGACGCCCGCGACGGTGCCGTTGGTGGTGTCCAGCAGGCCGGTGGCACCGGCGACGACCGCGCCGTTGTCCGCCCAGTCCAGACCCGCGACGCAGTGGGCCGCCGTCAGGACCTTGTTCGGGGCGACGAGGGTGCCGCCACAGAAGTAGCCGGTCCCGGCCGCGCTGTCGTAGTAGGAGAGCTGGACCATCCACGGCGCGGAGGAGATCGTCGTCTCGCTGCCGCCGATGATGAACGGCGTCTTCTTGGGCGCCGTGCCGGGGGTCGCCTGGGTCTTGGCCGCCTCGACCACGCGGTGGCGCAGCTCCTTGTCGGAGGCGGTCGGCGCGGGCGCCGCGGTGGACTGGGCGACGCTCGCGTCGGGCAGTCCGGCCGGGTCACCGGCCGCGGAGGCGGGCTGTGCCGCGAGGGCGCCGGCGCAGGTCAGCGCCAGTGCGAGAGCGGCCGTCGGCAACGCCGTGGCGGGGCGTCTCCAGCGGTCGCGCAGGGCAGGTATCACTAAGGACTCCTGGTGTGGGTGCGTGTGCCGTGTTCTCGTCAGAGGCCCGAGGAGGGCGTACGACGCACCGGCCCGACCGTCGACGGCAATCGCTTGCATCGACATCGGGCGTAACCGCGGAGCCCCCCTCCGGCCCGGGAATCGTAGGCCTCACCGATCTCTCGGCACACGGCCTTCACAGGGGTCGGAGAAGTGTTCGTCCCCGGCGTTCCGGGACATCACCGGTGCGCAACCCGCCGTTTGCCGGAGGGCGACGGAACCACACACGGTGCACGGCCGGGTACACGCCGGAAGCGCGGCACTGACCCGGCGGAGGCACCCGTCGAGCACGCACAGACCGTTCTCACGACGCCCGCAGGGGTCTCTCAGGCAGCTCGCAGAAAGCGTCTTTATATCGGGCATACGAGGTTCTGTCGGGCTTCTCAGGGGCCACTCAGGGAGCTCTCATCATCGGGGGACAGTCTCGTTTCCATGACCGAGAGCTTCCGCCGTAGCGGCGAGTACCCCCAGGGCGACCACCACGGGTCCGCGTACCCGGAGCAGCAGTCGCATTCCTCCTCCCCCGTGAACCCCGAGTGGCCTCCGCCCCCGGCGTACGACCCTGCCGGGCCGGTCCATGTCGAGCCGGGCACCACGGTGTGGCCGGGCTCCGGCTCCGGCCACGGCGGCGGCGACGGGGGCCACGCCGCCGGCCCGTACGCCGGCTATCCCGAGCACGACCCCGCCGGCACGACCGCCGCGTTCGCCACCGTGGCCCCCGGCCACACCCAGCCTCCCGCGAGCCCGGCCGGCAAGCGGCGCGCCAAGGGTCCGTTCGCCCTGCTCGCCGCCGTGGCGATCGTCGCCGCGGCGATCGGCGGCGGCACCGCGTACGCCTTCCAGGAGCTGACCGGCAACGACACCGTCGCCACCTCCAGCACCACCAGCGCCAACGTGGTGCCCACCAGCCAGCGCGGCACGGTCTCCGGCGTAGCCAAGGCGGTCAGCCCGAGCATCGTCGAGATCGGCGCGACCTCGAACGCGGGCTCGTCCACCGGCTCGGGCGTGATCATCACGACCGGCGGCGAGATCATCACCAACAACCACGTCGTCTCGGGCGCCTCCGAGATCAAGGTGCAGCTCAGCAACGGCAAGTCGTACACCGCGAAGGTCGTCGGCACCGACAGCAAGAAGGACCTCGCGCTGATCAAGCTGGACAACGCGCCCTCCGGCCTGAAGCCCGCGACGCTCGGCAACTCCGACGGCGTCCAGGTCGGCGACCAGGTCGTCGCGATCGGCTCCCCCGAGGGCCTGACCGGCACCGTCACCAGCGGCATCGTCTCCGCCCTCGACCGCGACGTGACCGTCTCCACCGACGAGAGCCAGAGCCAGCAGCAACAGCAGGACGGCAGCGGCAACGGGCAGTGGCCGTTCGAGTTCGGCGGCCGGCAGTTCAACGGCGACACCGGCTCCTCCACGACGACGTACAAGGCGCTGCAGACCGACGCCTCGCTCAACCCGGGCAACTCCGGCGGCGCCCTCATCGACATGAACGGCAACATCGTCGGCATCAACTCCGCGATGTACTCGGCCGCTTCGGACTCCTCGTCCTCCTCGTCGAGCGCGGGCAGCGTCGGCCTCGGCTTCGCCATCCCGATCAACACCGTCAAGGCCGACCTCGCCACCCTGCGGGCCGGCGGTTCCGACAGCTAGCCCGGAGGTCGCCATGATGATCAAGAGTGTCCAGCACACCGCCGCGGCGGGGGACGCGGCCGCACTCGGCCTCGCCCTGGCGGTCGCCCGCGAACTGCACCCGTCCGTCCGGCGTGCACCCGAACTGGCCCCCGCCGTGTCCCGGCCCGCCCGGGGCCGGACCTCCGCCCGCCGCCGCACCGTACGAAGCTGATCCATTCCGGCACGGCCGGGAACGTGCAAGGCTGAAAGCACCGGATCACCACTCATACCACCCGAGGAACCCGACGCCCATGACCTCCGCCGAAGGCGACCGTGACACCCAGCGCATCCTGATCGTCGACGACGAGCCGGCCGTGCGCGACGCACTCAAGCGCAGCCTCGCCTTCGAGGGATACGACACCGAGGTCGCGGTCGACGGCGCGGACGCCCTGGAGAAGGCGACGGCCTACCAGCCCGACCTGGTCGTCCTCGACATCCAGATGCCGCGCATGGACGGCCTCACCGCGGCCCGCCGGATGCGCGGCGCGGGCACCACCACGCCCATCCTCATGCTGACGGCCCGTGACACGGTCGGCGACCGCGTCACCGGACTGGACGCCGGAGCGGACGACTACCTCGTCAAGCCCTTCGAGCTCGACGAACTCTTCGCCCGCATCCGCGCGTTGCTGCGGCGCAGCTCGTACGCGGCAGCCGCGGGCGCGGTCGTCGAGGACGACGCGCTGACCTTCGGCGACCTGCGCATGGACCTGTCGACGCGCGAGGTCACCCGTGCGGGACGCCCGGTGGAGCTGACCCGCACCGAGTTCACCCTGCTGGAGATGTTCCTGGCCCACCCGCGCCAGGTCCTCACCCGCGAGCAGATCCTGAAGGCCGTCTGGGGCTTCGACTTCGAACCGTCGTCGAACTCCCTCGACGTCTACGTCATGTACCTGCGCCGCAAGACGGAGGCCGGCGGCGAACCGCGCCTGGTCCACACGGTGCGGGGCGTGGGGTACGTGCTGCGGTCCGGTGGCGCGGAGTGATGCGACGCTTCAAAACGCTGCCGCTGCGCTCGCGGCTGGCCCTTCTGGTGGCGGCCGCGGTGGCGTTCGCGGTGGCGGCGGTCTCGGTGACGTGCTGGTTCATCGTCCAGGGGAAGTTGTACGACGAGCTGAACAACCAGTTGCAGTCCTCGGCGGCCCGCCCCCAGGGCAGGAACATCGCCAACACCATCCAGAACTGCACCAGCACCCCGAACGCCCCGTCCGGCCAGACACCGCCTGACGCCGGAGGCTTCCGGGCCCAGTTCGAGTCCTACCTCCAGGTGGTCACGGCGGACGGCCAGGTCTGTGTCGCCTCCACCTCGCCCGGCAAGATCGAGATCGCCGGGGGGGACACTGCACTCGCCAAGAACCCGGTCCAGGGCCACGGCACCTTCCGCGACGGCACCGACACCAAGGGCAATCCGGTGCGGGTGCTCACGGCCCCGCTGACCATCGCCAATCCGGACGGGACGACGACGCTCATCAAGGACGCCGCGACCATGTACGCCGTCCCCCTCAAGGGCACCAACGCCACCCTCAACGAACTGGCCCTCGTCCTCCTGCTCGTCGGCGGCATCGGAGTGGTGGGCGCCGGAGCAGCCGGACTCTGGGTCGCGCGGGCCGGGCTGCGCCCGGTCGACGAACTCACCGAGGCCGTGGAACACGTCGCCCGCACCGAGGACCTCACCATCCGCATCCCCGTCGACGAGGAGAGCGACGACGAGATCGCCCGGCTCTCCCGTTCCTTCAACTCGATGACCGCCTCCCTCGCGAGCTCACGCGAGGTCCAGCAGCAGCTCATCGCGGACGCCGGGCACGAGCTGCGGACACCGCTCACCTCCCTGCGGACGAACATCGAACTCCTCACCCGGAGCGAGGAGATCGGCCGCCCGATCCCCCCGGCGGACCGCAAGGCGCTGCTCGCCTCCGTGACGGCGCAGATGACCGAGCTGGCGGCGCTGATCGGCGACCTGCAGACGCTCTCCCGGTCGGACGCGGGACACACGGCCGACCGGGTGGAGGTGGTGTCCCTCCAGGACACCGCGGAAGCGGCCCTGCGCAGGGCCCGGCTGCGCGGCCCGGAGCTGACGATCACCGCCGAGCTGGAGCCCTGGTTCGTCCGGGCGGAGCCCTCCGCCCTGGAGCGGGCCATCGTGAACATCCTCGACAACGCGGTGAAGTTCAGCCCCGCGGGCGGCACGATCGACGTCCGGCTGAAGGACGGCGAGCTGACCGTGCGCGACCACGGCCCCGGCATCCCCGGTGACGAACTCCCGCACGTCTTCGACCGCTTCTGGCGTTCCCCGGACGCACGGGCCCTTCCCGGCTCGGGTCTAGGCCTGTCCATCGTGGCCCGCACGGTCCAGCAGTGTGGCGGCGAGGTGAAGCTGAGCCCCGCGGAGGGCGGCGGCACGATCGCGGCCGTCCGGCTTCCGGGAGCACCGACGGCCCCGCCCGACACCCTCTGACCTGCTCCCTGACGCGAGAGAGCCCCCACCCGGCCTCGGGTGGGGGCTCTCTCGCATGCCGTGCCGTGCCGGGACCGGGCCGGTCCGGCGGACGGCCGCCGGACCGGTCGGTGCTTCCGGCTACTTCAGAACCGTGATCCGGTCCGCCGTCGGGACCGGGTACGGCGTCGCGGCCGAGGAGTTGGCCGTCAGGTAGGCGCCGAGGGCCGCCAGGTCGTCGCCACCGACACGGACGTTGCCGCCCTTGCCGAGCTCGGCGAAGCCGTCGCCGCCGCCCGCGAGGAAGGAGTTCATCGCGACGCGGTAGGTGGCGGCCGGGTCGATCGCGGTGCCGTTGAGCTTGACCGAGTCGGCGACGACACGCGCCGCGCCGGTCTTGGTCAGGTCGAGGGTGTAGGTGAGGCCCTTGGAGATCTGGAGGATCTTCGGGGAGGCCTCGTTGGCGCCGCTGACCTGCTGCTGGAGCGCGGTGACCACCTGCGCGCCGGTCAGGTCGACCAGGTTGACGGTGTTGGCGAACGGCTGGACCGTGTACGCCTCCCCATAGGTCACCACGCCGTCTCCCTCACCGCTGCTCGCGGTGTAGGTGAGTCCGGCGCGGATACCGCCCGGGTTCATCACCGCGAGGTCGGCCTCGGGGTCGACGGACTTGGCGTACGCGAGCTGCGCGTCGGCGATCAGGTCGCCGGCCTGGGACTCGGTGCCGGTGTTGCCGATGTCGCCCGCGATGTAGCCGAGGGGACGCGAGGCGACCGGCGCGGAGAGCGCCTTCCACTTGGTGATCAGCGTCGTCATGTCGGCGGCCTTCGCGACATCACGCGTGACCACGTGGTTCGCGGACTTCACCGCCGTACGGGCGATGTCGCCGGTCCGGCGGTCGTACGTCAGCGTCGTGTCCGTGTACAGCCGGCCGAAGGAGGAGGCCGAGGTGACCATGCGGGGCTGCCCCGCCGGGTCGGGGATGGTGCACGCGTACGCCTGGTGGGTGTGGCCGGTGATCAGCGCGTCCACGGCCGGCGTGACGTTCTTCGCGATGTCGACGATCGGCCCGGAGATGCCGTCACCGGCGCCGGGGCTGTCGCAGTCGTAGTTGTACGCCGTCGAAGCGGGCGAACCGCCCTCGTGGATCAGCGCGACGATCGACTTCACACCCTGGCGCTGGAGCTCCTTGGCGTACTTGTTGATCGTCTCGACCTCGTCGCCGAACTTCAGGCCCTTGACGCCCTCGGCCGAGACGATGTTCGGCGTTCCCTCCAGCGTGACGCCGATGAAGCCGACCTTGACGCCGTTCTTCTTCCACACCCAGTAGGGCTTGAGGATCGGCTTGCCGGTCTTCTCGTCGGTGACGTTCGCCGCGAGGTAGGGGAAGTCGGCGCCGGTGAACTTCTTGCCGCCGGAGCAGCCGTCCACCGGGTGGCAGCCGCCCTTCTGGAGCCGGGCCAGTTCCTTGGCGCCCTCGTCGAACTCGTGGTTGCCGACCGAAGTGACGTCGAGGTCGAGGCCGTTGAGCGCCTCGATCGTCGGCTCGTCGTGGAAGAGACCGGAGATCAGCGGGGAGGCGCCGACCATGTCACCGGCGGCCGCCGTGATCGAGTACTTGTTGCCCTTGCGGGCGTCGCGCAGATGCGTGGCCAGGTACTCGACACCACCCGCGTCGACGGTCTTCGTCGTGCCGTCCGCCTGCAGCTCGGTGACCCGGCCCGAGGAACCGGTCGGCGGCTCCAGATTGCCGTGCAGGTCGTTGAAGGACAGGAGCTGGACGTCCTGGTAGCGGCCGCTGCCGTGGTGGTGCGACGGTGTCGCCTTGTCCTGGTGCGCACTCGCCGGGATCGCGGCGGCCAGCGCCCCGACGGTGGCGAGACCGGCGGCGGCCGCGAGAAGGCGATGAGTGCGTCTGGACCGGATCGTGGGCGGCATGGTTCCCCCTGGAGAACGGTGAAAGGCCGAAACGGTGTGCGATACGTGAGCCGAGCAGGTGGTGCGTGCCCTGTGCGTCGTGCGTGAGCCGAGCGGATGGTGCGTGCCACGGGTGCCGTGCGTTCCGTGTGCGAGCTGATGAACAGTCGCGGCTTTGCACGCACTTTAGAATCAACGCGCGTAGCGCGAAAGGGGGTTAGGGGTTACGGACTGATTGCCATCACCACACCGGAAGCCGAAAACCACGTCACCGCAGCTCACCGCAACACCCGCCACCCCCGCGCCGTCCGCCCTCCCCGACCGGCCGCCGCCCGCCACGATCCGTGTCCGCGGCGCCCAACTCCTTGTCCCCTCATCGCCGAGCCGTACCCTCGTATCCATGACCAGCGACGACGCGGCGCCCTCCGCCCTCTCCCGCTCCATCGAGACCTACTCCGCGCTCTCCCCGGACCAGGCCGAGGACGTGCTCCGGCTGCTCTCGGAGGCCGCTCGGGCCGATGGACAGCAGGCCGTGTCCGAGCAGGGGCGGCTCCAGCTCAAGGGCGGGAGCCGCGAGGGCGTCCGGCATCTGCTGCTGACCGTCGGCCCCGAACTGGTCGGCTACGCACAGCTCGAGGACACCGACCCGGTCGAGGCCCCGGCCGCCGAACTGGTCGTCCACCCGGCGCACCGGGGGCACGGGCACGGTCGGGCGCTGGGCTCGGCGATGCTCAACGAGTCCGGGAAACGGCTGCGGGTGTGGGCGCACGGCGGTCACTCCGCCGCCCGGCATCTCGCACAGGTCCTGGGCCTCACCCTCTTCCGCGAACTGCGCCAGATGCGCCGCTCGTTGGACAACCTCGACCTGCCCGAGCCGAAGCTGCCGGAGGGTGTCACCGTCCGGAGCTTCGTACCGGGCGAGGACGACGCCGCCTGGCTCGCCGTGAACGCCGCCTCCTTCGCCCACCACCCCGAGCAGGGCTCCCTCACCCAGCGCGACCTGGACGACCGGACCGCCGAACCGTGGTTCGACCCCGCCGGCTTCTTCCTCGCCTTCCGCGGCGACGAACTCGTCGGCTTCCACTGGACCAAGGTCCACGCCGAGGAGGGGCTGGGCGAGGTGTACGTCCTCGGTGTGCGGCCCGGCGCCCAGGGCGGCGGACTCGGCAAGGCACTGACCACGATCGGACTGCGCCACCTCGCCGCACAGGCCCTGCCCACCGCGATGCTCTACGTCGACGCCGACAACAAGGCGGCGGTCAGCGTCTACGAGCGTCTCGGCTTCGTCACCCACGAGACGGACCTCATGTACCGCACGGAGTCCTGAGCCCGCGGCGCGCGAGCGCCGTTCCGGAGGCCGAAGTCAGCGGCGGGCGAGGACGGTTGTCCGGCGTCGCCGCAAGGGTTCGCCCAGGGAGCGGGCCCCCACCAGCACGGCCACGACCAGGACGGCCGCCCATCTCCGGTGCGCGTCGTCCCAGTGCGGGTCGGACGGGCCGACGAAGAGCTCCCAGCGCGCGGGAAGCAGTACCGCGGCGGCGAAGAAGGCGCCCACCAGTCCGGCGGATATCGCGATCCCCGGTTCGGTGGCCCCCGAATGCCGCACGGCGACGAGCGCGGAGGTCAGCGCGAGGGTCATGACAGCGGCCGCTTCCAGGGTGATCGCGCCCATCGGGGGCCGTCCCTCGGCGGGTATGAGGAACAGTGCGGCCGTCCAGCACACCGCCATGAACGGCACGACGAGCGCCAGCCGCAGCCCCGTCCGCACCGGGCGTCCGGTCGGCACCGTGGCCGTGGTGTGCCGGGCAGGGTCGTCGAGCAGGAACGCCAGTCCCAGGCCGAAGGCGAGGGCGGCGGCCCGCAGCAGGCTGAGACACAGCCACGGGTCCGGTTCCTCGGAGACCGTCCGGGAGGAGCCGGCCAGCATCAGCCCGAGGACGGCGCCCGTCATCACGGCCCACCGGGGCAGACCGCGCCACACCGGGCGGACCAGGGCGCGGGCCACGACGTGCGCCGGTGGAGGCCCGGCTGCCTTCGTGAGGTGGTCGGCGGAAGTTCCTGTCATCGTCTTCACTACTCCTCGCACGAGCCGCTCCCCGAGTCCGCCGGGGTCCCCTTGCCTCCGGCCGGTACGCCGAGCAGCTCGGCCACCCGTGCCGTGGGCGTCTTCGCGTTCGTCAGTTCCGTCCAGTGCGCCTTGACCCTCGCGGCGACGCTGTAGTGCGGCTTCTGAAGCAGCTCGCGCACCACGGTGGTCTGCTGCGCGGACATGGAGACGGGACTCGTGGGGGCCAGCGCGATGGCGGGGCCCTCGATGCTGTCGTCGAGGCGGACATCGCGCAGCGACTGCATCGGGTCCGGCTGAGTGCTCAGCGCCAGCCACACGATGGTCACCACGCGGGCGTCACACATCTCGCCGGCGGTCTTCTCGTTGCCGGCGACCAGGACCGAGGCGACGCCGACCGCGAACTCGGGAAGGCGGTTGCCGCCCCAGCTCGTGCCGACGGTGACATGTCCGGGCGTGGTGGAGGGGGGAATCGCGGCATCGCCCTGAAGGCCGTAGCGGGCGTCGATCCGCTGGCGCACGGTCAGCCGCTCGCCTCCGGCGGAACCGCCCGCGCGGGACTGGATGCGGTCGACCGCCTCGGCCCAGTCGGTGATGCGGCCGTTCCATTCCGGGAAGGCGCAATACGTGGACCGTCCGTGCCGTACACAGGTCTGTTCCTTCTGCGGGCTCACGGACGCCTTGGTGCGGGCGGCGATCAGCGAGGCCGGCTCGCCCGGGGACTGTCCGGCCACGCCGACGGCGGTCGCGGCGAGGGCGAGAGCGGTCGCCGACGTGACCAGCCTCGTCCGGCCGCCGCTCACCAGCACGGCGACGCAGAGCAGCAGGACCACGAGGCCCGTCAGATAGAGCGCGTGCCAGGCGGCCGGGCGGCCGAGCAGTTCGGAGGGGAAGGGGTCGGCGCCCTCTTCCGAGACGACCGGTCCGAGCCAGCTCACCCAGTGCTTCCCCTGGGTGGCCGAGGAGACCAGAGTGGTGAGGACGAACGCGCCGATCACGAAGGGCGGGGCGAGGAACCCGACCGGTATCACCCGGGCGAGCAGGACACCGAGGACTCCGGCCAGCAGGACCATCAGCGGGCCCACGACCAGTTCGCCGAGTGAACCGTGACCGACGGCGCCCGGCTTCAGCGCCGCCCAGGTGTACTGGAAGCCGACGACGAACGCCGTGATCGCGCCCAGGGGCAGGACGGACAGCGCGTGCGCCACCGTACGCCGCCAGTGCTCCATCGGCAGGATGTCGAAGTGCTGGTCGGTGGACTGCCGGCGGGACCGCAGCACGGCGCGGTTGACGCAGACGAACACGGCTATGGCCAGCAGCATGGGCGCCGACTGGGTGGACCGGTCGACGTCCTGGAGGACCGGGAAGTCGTCCATGCCCTCACGGCCGGAGAACAGGTTCCAGCCGGTGTAGCCGACATACAGGGCGAGGAAGACCAGGACCGGGATCTGCAGCAGCAGTTCGCGTGCTTCGAAGCGTGCGAGGGCCAGGACCGCGGCCGACCTGGATTCCCGGCCCCGGGCAGGCGGCTCCACCCCCGCGGGAGCCGTCCGCGTGACCGTGTCCGTGGTGGTGCTCATGCCGCCACCTCCGCGGTCCGGGCGTCGAGCGTGAGCAAGTAGCCGTCCTCCAGCGTCGGTTCGAGCAGGTCGGCGCCCTCGGGCGGATCGCCGACGTTACGGAAGGCGCCCGTGCCGGTACGCCATCCGGCCAGGGCCGAGGGATCGCGCTCCGTGCTGCTCCACACGCGGCCGGCCGCCCGCTCGGTCAGCTCCGCGGGGGTGCCCTCGAAGCGGATGCGGCCGGCGTCCATGACGATCACGCGGTGGCAGAGCATCGCGACGTCCTCGGTCTGGTGGGTGGAGAGCAGGACGGTGCGTCCCTCTCCCGCCTGTGCGATCAGTTCCCTGAAGCGCATGCGCTGTTCGGGGTCGAGCCCGACGGTCGGTTCGTCCAGGACGAGGAAGCCGGGGTCGCCGACCAGGGCGGCGGCGAGCGCGACCCGTTGGCGCATACCTCCGGAGAGCCGCTTGATGCGCTTGCCGCGCACGTCGGACAGGCTGACGGAGTCCAGGACGCGGCGGACCTCTCGGTGCCGGGCCCCGCGGTCGGTGAGCTCCTTGAGGATGGCCACGTAGTCGACGAACTCGAAGGCCGAGAAGTCCTGGTGGAATCCGGGGGTCTGCGGGAGGTAGCCCAGTGCGCGCCGCACGTCCAGGCGTCCGGCGGTGCCGGCCGGGTCGTGGCCGAGGACGGTGAAGGAGCCCCGGTCGGCGGGCACGGCGGTGGCGAGCACCCGCAACAGGGTGGTCTTTCCGGCGCCGTTGGGGCCGAGGAGTCCGGTGACTCCTTCCCGGAGGCGCAGGGAGACGTCGTCGAGCGCGAGCGTCCCGCCGAAGCGGAGGCTCAGCCCGGAGGCGGAGACAGTGGGAATCATGCTGCGTTCCTGTCGGTGAAGTCGGTGAACGGGAGGCGCGACGCGTCGAACCGGTCCCGGGCGAGATAGAGGAGTACGGCGGCCAGTGCCGCGACGGCGCCGGAGACGCCCTGCCCGGCCGCGGTGAACGGGGCGAGCGTGGTGTCGGGTTCCGTGGTCGCCCGGGCCGCGAGCAGCAGGGCGACCCAGCCGCCGCCGACCAGGCAGGGGGCGAGGACGGGACCGAGCCGGGAGGTGAGCGCGAGTCCGGTCGCGGTGAGGGCGAGGGCGGGCAGCAGCCAGGCCAGGGCGTGCAGTCCGTAGGAGGGGAGGGCGAGGGTGGCGAGGCCGCTGAACCCCAGGCACACGGTCAGGACCGCGACCGTGCGGATCATCAGGAGCCGGAAGCCGTGCAGCGGTGCGACCACCGCCATCTCGTACGTCGGGTCGATCCCGGGGCCGTAGGACACCGCGACCCCGGCGAGCGGGAGCAGTGGCGCGAGGGCCAGGAAGAGGGTGGGCGTGGCCCCTGCCCGCACCGCGTAGGCCGCGACCACGGTCATGACCAGGAGGGCACCGATCGCGCCCAGCCAGGAGCGGCGCAGGGCGGGGGAGGCGGCCAGCAGCCGTGCGGTGTGGTCGGCGACGCCGAGCCGGACGAGCAGCCACTCCACCGGACCCGGCCGCGGAGCGTCGAGTTCGGCGTCGAGCCGCTCCCAACCCGCGTCCAGGGCGACCGGGTCGCTGATCGCGGCCAGCGTCCCCCGGCACCGCTCGCACGCGGCGAGGTGGGTGTCGGCGGACCACAGACGGGGCGCCGCCAGCTCGCCGCGCGCATAGGCCCGGATGTCGTCCTCCGGCACGTGCCAGGTCATACGGCTGCCACCGGTCGTCTCCATGCCATCGCTTCCGTGACGGTCGTCGCTCATGCCAACGCCTCCCGCAACTGCTTGCGCGCACGCAGTGCCCGCGTCTTGACCGTGCCCGGCGGGATACCGAGCAGGACGGCCGCTTCCCTGGTGCTGAGTCCGTCGATCACGGTGGCCTGGAGCACGGCCCGGAGTTCGGGCGAGAGCCTGGTCAGCGCGCCCGCCAGGTCGCCGTGTTCGACACCCGCCAGCACGCGCTCCTCCGCGGAGACCTCGTCACGGTGCCGGAGGCGGGCCAGCGCGTTGCGGAGCCGGCCGCGCGCGCCGTCACCGCGCATCGAGTCGACGAGGCGCCGGGAGCCGATGCGCCACAGCCAGCCGGCCGGGTCGCCCTCCTCGCGGTAGCGGGCGGTGCCGCGCCACACGGCGAGGAAGGTCTCCTGGACGACGTCGTCGACGATCCCGGCGTCGGCGCACCGGCCGCGCAGCCGCGCGGTCAGCCATGGCGCGTACCGCCGGTACAGCTCTTCGAAGGCGCGACGGTCCCCGTCCGCCGCGATGGCCCGCAGCAGCTCTCCGTCGCTTCTCGTTTCCCTCACATCCCCTCATCGGATGAGCCCTGCCGATCGGTTCACGCATCGGCCGGAAATTTTCGAAAGCCTTCGCGTGCCTGGTGAACACCCTGATTCACGGCCGGAGCGACACGCCCCGCGGGCCCGGAACTTGACGACGGCCCCCACCTTGCACCACCCTTTCACTACTCAATTAGTGAAAGGGTGGTTGCCCGAGTGGTCGTGTACCGCATCGACCGGCGCAGTGGCGTCGCCACCTACCTCCAGATCGTCCAGCAGACGAAGCAGGCGCTCCGGCTCGGTCTCCTCGAACCGGGCGACAAGCTCCCCACGGCCCGCGAGGTCGTGGAAGCCACCGCGATCAATCCGAACACCGTCCTGAAGGCCTACCGCGAACTGGAGCGCGAGGGGCTGGTCGAGGCCAGGCGCGGACTCGGCACCTTCGTCCGCAGGACGCTCGGCGCCGCCCCCGCGGACTCGCCCCTGCACGAGGACCTGGAGGCCTGGGCCCGCAGCGCCCAGGCCGCCGGCCTCGACCGCGAGGACGTGGCGGCGCTGTTCGGCTCCGTACTGGACACACACTTCCCGAAGGGGGACCAGTGAGCTCCACCAGCACCACCCGATCCACCGTCGCCGTCGAGGCGCGCGGTCTCACCGTGCGCCACGGCAGGCGCGCCGCCGCGGCCCTGGACGACTGCTCCTTCCGCCTCCCGGCCGGGCGGGTCAGCGCCCTCGTCGGCCCCAACGGCGCGGGCAAGTCGACGCTGCTGGCGACCCTGGCCGGGCTGCTGCGCCCCGCCGCCGGCACCGTCACCGTGCTCGGCACCGGACCGGCCGAGGCCCGCGAGCGCATCGCCTACCTCGCCCAGGACAAGCCCCTGCACCCCCAGCTCACGATCGCCGAGACGCTGCGCCTGGGCGCCGAGCTCAACCCGGCCCGCTGGGACGCCGCGCACGCCGCCTCGATCGTGGAGCAGGGCTCGCTCGACCCGCGCAGCAAGGTCCGGACGCTGTCCGGCGGCCAGCGGACCCGCGTGGCACTGGCCCTCGCGCTGGGCAAGCGGCCCGAACTGATGCTGCTGGACGAACCGATGGCCGACCTGGACCCGCTGGCCCGCCACGAACTGCTGGGCACCCTCATGGCGGACGCCGCCGAACGCGGCACCACCGTGCTGATGTCCTCGCACATCGTCACCGAACTGGCCGACGCCTGCGACCACCTGCTGCTCCTGGGCGGCGGACGCATCCGGCTCGGCGGCGGCCTGGACGACCTGCTCCTCGCGCACACCCTGGTCACCGGACGCGGCACTCCCGCCGACCTCGCCCCGCACCTCGTCGTCGAGTCCCGCCCCGCCGGCCGCGGCCTCACCGCCCTGATACGCAACGACGGACCGGTGGACGAACGCTGGCAGGCCGAGCGCCCCTCCCTGGAGGAGCTGCTCCTCGCCCATCTGCGGTCCCCCGAGACCCCCGCGCTGCTCACCCCCGGCACGACCGCGGCCCCCGTGGCGGTGACCCGATGAGCGCCATCGCCCCGACGGCCCCCGCGCGCCGCACCCTGCCCGCGCCGCGCGGCCTGGTCTGGACGGTCCTGCGGCTGCACCGCACCGCACTGTGGATCTGGACCGGCTTCGTCGTGCTCACCGCCGGACTGCTCCTGTGGCTGTACGGCCCCGGCGCCGGCCACACCCAGCTTCTGCTCGACACGTTCGGCTACGCGGGCGTGCAGGAGGACGCCTGGACGGTCGGGGCCCGGGGCACGCTGTCGGGCACCTACAACGAACTCTTCCGGGACCCGGCCTCCCTGCTGAGCATCGCCTCCTTCTCCGTCGCCGTCTTCGCGGCCGGCTCGCTGACCGCCCGCGAACTGGAGAACGGCACCGCACGCCTGGCCTGGACCCAGTCCGTCACCCCGGCCCGCTGGCTCGCCGCCAAACTGGCGGTGCCCGCGCTCTTCGTCACCGTCGGCACGGGCCTTCTGGTCGTGCTGTACCGGATGCTGTGGTCGGCCCACAGCAATCTCCTGCTGGCCGGCATCGGACCACGCGCCCTGTACTTCTCCATCGGCCCGGCCACCGTCGCCGCCCCGCTCCTCGGCCTGGCCGTCGGCGCCTTCGCCGGTCTCGCGCTGCGCCGCACCCTGCCCGCCCTCGCGGTCGCCGGTCTCGCGCAGTACGCGGTCATCATGTTCCGCGCCAACTCCTGGCCCTTCCAGGGCAGTTACCAGCAGCCCGAACTGTCCGTCCGGAGCCGGGCGATCACCTCCACGGGCGCGGAGATCCCCGACCCGGGCTGCTACGACAGCCAGGCCTGCCTCGCCCGGCACGACGTCGTCCGCTTCACCCGCCAGTACCTCCCCTCCCCCGACTACTGGCCCCGCCAGCTCCTGGAGACCGGCGCCATGCTCGCCGCCACCGCGATCCTGGTCGCCGCCGCCTTCGCCGTCCTGCGGAAGAGGTCGACCTCATGACCACCCTGACCGGCCGACGCCCGTCCGACCCGGCCCCGTACCGACCGCCCCGCCCGTCCCCGTACCGCCCGTCCGGCCTGACCTGGACCGTGCTGCGCCTCCACCGCACGGCCCTGTACGCCTGGGGCGCCGCCCTGCTCACCGTCGTGGCGGCCCTGATCTGGATGCACGCCATCGGCCTCGACACCCGCGCGACCGTCGGCGGCTGCGACGCGGCGGACCCGTTCCCGATGGACTGCGGAATCGTCCGGGAAACCTCGTCGGACAAGATCTACGACTACGCCCTCTTCATGCTCTCCGTCTGTGTCACCTATCTGATGTACGCGGTCGCGGTCTGGGCGGGTGCCGTGCTGACCGCCCGCGAACTGGAGAACGGCACCGCGCAGCTCGCGTGGACCCAGTCCGTCACCCCGGCCCGCTGGCTCGCCACCAGGCTCACCGTCCCGGCGGTCCTGCTGACGGCGGGCATCACACTGGCGGTTCTGCTCGGCAACTGGACCCGCCGAGCCAGGAACGGGCACCTGTCCGGCGGCTGGTTCAACACGAACGTCTTCATCTCCTCCGGGCCGGTGGCCGTCGCGTACGCCCTCGCGGGGCTCGCCCTCGGGGCGCTCGCGGGCCTGGTCCTGCGCAGGGCCCTGCCCGCCGCCGCGGCCGCCCTCGCCGCGGCCTACGTCCTGCACGAGGTGCTGGACGGGTTCCGGATGAGCCTGTGGCCCGCCGAGACGACCACCGGACCGGCCGCACTCCAGCTCCCGCACGGCACGCTGGTCCTCGAACACGGTGCCGTCACCGGCGCCGGCGAGCGGCTGAGCAACAACATGGCCTGCGTCGGAACCGACAGCGCCGCCGCCCTCGGACGGTGTATGAAGCGGACGGGGCTGACCGATTTCTGGACGACCTATCAGCCGGAGTCCCATTTCTGGCCCCTCCAGCTCGTGGAGAGCGGCCTGCTCCTGGCCGTCGCGGGGCTCGCGGCCGCCGCGGCCTTCGCGCTGCTGCGCCGACGGCATTCGTAACCGGCGGTAGCACCGGCGGACGCGCACACGACGCGGGCGGGTGTGTACACGGCTCCCGGACATGCAGACGTCCGGGAGCCTCCCCCAGATATCCCGCACGTCATGTCGCCGTAACCATCGATTCAGGTGACCTTGCGACGCTCGAGCAATGCAGCCCGCCGTGCCCGAGCCGTCTCCCGCGCCGGAGAACGAGCCCTCACCGTCGACGCCGAGCCAGCGTACGCCGGCGAAGCGGAACGGGAATCTCCGTATCACCGCGCTGACACCCGCCCTCTCCGACGCGCCGGTCTCGCCTCCGGCACGGAAGAATGGGTCCATGAACCAGCGAAGCGCCCAGGCACCCGTGCAGCACCCGCAGCCGTCCGTCGGCTCCATCGCCGCCCACCGTCCGCACACCGTCGCGGCGAACGTGTCCGACCTGGAGCCCGACCTCGACGCCGACCTCGACGCGTACGAGGACCTGGAGCAGGACGGGATCATGCTGCCGCAAGGGCGCTTCCTGGACCGCGAGCGGAGCTGGCTCGCGTTCAACGAGCGCGTTCTGGAACTCGCGGAGGACCCGAACACGCCCCTGCTGGAGCGCGCCAACTTCCTGGCGATCTTCGCCAGCAACCTGGACGAGTTCTTCATGGTCCGGGTGGCCGGCCTCAAGCGCCGCATCGCCACCGGTGTCGCCACCAAGTCCGCCTCGGGCCTCCAGCCCCGCGAGGTCCTGGAGATGATCTGGGCCCGCTCCCGCGAACTCATGGCCCGCCACGCGGCCTGCTACCAGGAGGACGTCGCCCCCGCGCTCGCGGAGGAGGGCGTCCACCTCGTCCGCTGGAGCGAGCTGACCGAGAAGGAGCAGGCCCGCCTGTTCACTCTCTTCCGGCACCAGATCTTCCCGGTCCTGACCCCGCTGGCGGTCGACCCCGCGCACCCCTTCCCGTACATCTCCGGCCTGTCCCTGAACCTCGCCGTCGTGGTACGGAACCCGGTGAGCGGCCACCGCCACTTCGCGCGCGTCAAGGTCCCGCCGCTGCTCTCCCGCTTCCTGGAGGCCTCTCTGAGCCGCTACGTCCCCATCGAGGACGTGATCGCGGCCCACCTGGAGGAGCTCTTCCCGGGCATGGAGGTGCTCGAGCACCACACCTTCCGGCTCACCCGCAACGAGGACCTGGAGGTCGAGGAGGACGACGCCGAGAACCTCCTGCAGGCCCTGGAGAAGGAGCTCATGCGGCGCCGCTTCGGCCCGCCGGTGCGCCTGGAGGTCGAGGAGTCCATCGACCGCTACGTCCTCGACCTCCTCGTACGCGAACTGAAGATCTCCGAGGCCGAGGTGTACCCGCTGCCGGGTCCGCTGGACCTCACCGGCCTCTTCGGCATCGGTTCCCTGGACCGGCCCGAGCTGAAGTACCCCAAGTTCATCGCGGGCACCCACCGCGATCTCGCCGAGGTCGAGTCGGCGTCTCCGCCCGACATCTTCGCCGCGCTGCGCGAGCGCGACGTCCTGCTGCACCACCCGTACGACTCCTTCTCCACCTCGGTGCAGGCCTTCCTGGAACAGGCCGCCGCCGACCCGGACGTGCTCGCCATCAAGCAGACGCTCTACCGCACCTCCGGCGACTCGCCGATCGTGGACGCGCTGATAGACGCGGCCGAGTCCGGCAAGCAGGTCCTCGTCCTGGTCGAGATCAAGGCGCGCTTCGACGAGCAGGCGAACATCAAGTGGGCCCGCAAGCTCGAAGAGGCCGGCTGCCACGTCGTGTACGGCCTCGTCGGCCTGAAGACCCACTGCAAGCTGTCGCTCGTGGTCCGGCAGGAGGGCGAGACCCTGCGCCGCTACTCCCACGTCGGCACCGGCAACTACCACCCGAAGACCGCCCGGCTGTACGAGGACCTCGGGCTGCTCACCGCCGATCCCCAGGTCGGCGCGGACCTCTCCGACCTGTTCAACCGGCTCTCGGGCTACTCGCGCCGCGAGACCTACCGCCGTCTGCTCGTCGCGCCCAAGTCGCTGCGCGACGGCCTGGTCGCGCGGATCAACAAGGAAGTACAGCACCACAAGGCCGGACGCCCCGCCTTCGTCCGCATCAAGGTCAACTCGATGGTGGACGAGGCACTCATCGACGCGCTGTACCGCGCCTCCCAGGCCGGCGTGCCGGTCGACGTCTGGGTGCGCGGGATATGCGCCGTCCGCCCCGGCGTCGCGGACCTGTCCGAGAACATACGGGTCCGCTCCGTCCTCGGCCGCTTCCTGGAGCACTCCCGGGTCTTCACCTTCGGCAACGGAGGCGAACCCGAGGTGTGGATCGGCAGCGCCGACATGATGCACCGCAACCTCGACCGGCGGATCGAGGCCCTGGTCAGGGTCACCGACCCGGCTCACCGCGCAGCCCTCAACCGGCTGCTGGAAACCGGCATGTCCGACACCACGGCCTCCTGGCACCTCGGCCCCGACGGCGAGTGGATCCGCCACGCGACCGACGCGGAGGGACAGCCCCTGCGGAACGTCCAGGAGATGCTCATAGACGCCCGGAGGCGCCGGCGTGGCACAGCAGCACCTTGATCCCCCCACCAGCTCCGTGGCCGAGACGGCCCCCCTCGACGGGGGAGACACCCCGATCGGTGACGCCCTGGCGGGCTATCTGCGGGCCCAGGCCACGGAATTCCTGCGCTCGCTGCGCCAGCACCGGGAAACCGGTGGCGCGGCGAGCGCCGGAGGGGAGTCCGGCGACGCGGCGCGCTCCCTGCGCCACTCCGCCCGCCGCATCAGCGGCAGCCTGCACACCTTCCGGCCGCTCCTCGACGCGGACTGGTCGGAGGGGATGCGCCCCGAGCTGGCCTGGCTCTCGGGCACCCTGGCGCGCGAACACGCCTATGCCGCACGCCTGGAACGGCTGATCGGCGCGCTGAACCGGCTGTCCGGCATGGCCACCGTGCCCGGCCAGGCAGGCCGGGGCCCGGCCGCCGCCTCCAAGGCCGGCAGTCTCACCGTCGGCGCCGCGAAGGCGGGCGCGCTCCTCGACCGCCAGCTCACGCTCGCCCGCACCCGCGCCCATTCGGCGGCCCTCCAGGCACTGGGTTCCTCCCGCTTCCACGCCGTCGCCGACAGCGTCGCCGTGCTGGCCAGCGAGGTTCCGCTGGCCCCGGCCGCGGGCACCGCCGATCTGCGACCGCTGGCCGCCGCGGCCCAGGAACGGCTGGCCGACGCCGTCAGCGCGCTGCCGCTGGTCGTCGCCGGCCGTCCCTACAACGCGGAAGCCCTCGTGCACGGCCTCACCGCCGACACCGCTCCCCAGCCGCAGGACGCGCCCTGGCACCAGGTCCGGCTGCTGCTGCGGCTGCACCGCTACGCCGGTGAGGTGCTGCACCGGGGCGAGTGCCCCGTCGACGTACGAGTGCTAGGCGCCGGCACGGCGCTGAACCGGCACCGGGACGCGGCGGAAGCGGCCTCCGCCGCCGCCTCCGCGGCACGCACCCCGCGCATCGCGCCGGCGACGGCGTACGCGCTCGGTGTGCTGCACGCCGACCAGCGCCACGAGGTGGAGGCGGCACGGTTCGCCTTCCAGCACGCCTGGCAGAAGGAAGCCGTACGCACCCCCTGAGGGAGGCCCCATGGCCGGCGACACGATTCACGCGGCGGGCTGCGTCCTGTGGCGCCGCTCCCCGGTCGACTCAGCGCTGGAGATCTGCCTCGTCCACCGGCCCAAGTACGACGACTGGTCGCATCCGAAGGGCAAGCTGAAACGGGGCGAGGCCTTCCTGACCGGCGCGCTGCGCGAGGTCGAGGAGGAGACGGGTTACGACGCCGTCCCCGGTGCCGTGCTTCCCACCCTCCGCTATGCCGTCGGCGGGCGCCCCAAGGAGGTCCGCTACTGGGCCGCGCGAGCGGCCGACGGCCGCTTCGCCCCGAACGACGAGGTGGACCGCGTGCTCTGGCTCTCCCCCACCGCCGCGCGCCACCGCCTCACCCAGCCGCGCGACCGCGATCTGGTCGACGCGCTGCTGGACGCGCTGCGTCTGGCCTGACGTGTTCCCCTGGAGAGGAAAGGCGCCGCCCCGGCTTTCGGCGCGGCGCACGGCCATGCGCGAAATCGAGCCGGGGGAGCCGACGGCGGCCACTCACCGTAGCGAGCGCACCCTTCGCTGTTGCTCATGAGGAAATCGGGGCGAATGAGCTATGACGGGAACATGGGCGTCACGCGTCGCGACCACACCCGTTCGATTACCTGGAGTTTCCCTTCCGGCCCCCTCAGCCGGGACACAGCCGTGTCCTCGACGTGAGCGTTCCGTGACCTCACCGCACCGCCGTCAGGGGTTCACCCCCCGTTCACTTACGGCCTTTGGCGCCTTCACCTGATCTGCTTAATTTCGGCCTTACGCGGTGCGAAGGAAGCCCCAGGGCTAACTCTCCTCATCGCTACGGACCGCAGTACACAGACATCGCACGCCGCCACCTGACGGCGGCTCCTGGAAGGAACTCCCGAAGTGAAGCTTCAGCGCATGAACCGGCGGGCCCTCACCCTCGGTGCTCTCGCCGTCTCCGGCGCCCTGGCCCTCACGGCGTGCGGTTCTGACGACACCGGCAACAACAGCGGTGGCGGCAGCTCGGCCTCGGCCAGCAACAACAGCTCCATCAAGTGTGACAACGCCAAGGGTCAGCTGCAGGCCTCCGGCTCCTCCGCGCAGAAGAACGCGATCGACGCCTGGGTCAAGGCCTTCACGGCCGCCTGCAAGGACGTCCAGATCAACTACAACCCGACCGGTTCGGGCGCCGGCATCACCGCGTTCAACCAGGGCCAGACCGCGTTCGCCGGTTCGGACTCGCCGCTCAAGCCCGAAGAGGCCACGGCCGCCAAGAAGGTCTGCGGCGGCAACAACGCGGTCGACCTGCCCATGGTCGGCGGCCCCATCGCGATCGGCTACAACCTCGACGGTGTCGACAACCTCGTCCTGGACGCCTCCACGGTCGCCAAGATCTTCGACGGCAAGATCACGAAGTGGGACGACAAGGCCATCCAGGCCCTGAACCCCGACGCGAAGCTCCCGTCCACCAAGATCCAGGCGTTCCACCGCTCGGACGAGTCCGGCACGACGGACAACTTCACCAAGTACCTGAAGGCCGTCGCTCCGTCCGACTGGAACTACTCCGGTGGCAAGGCCTGGCAGGCCAAGGGCGGCCAGTCCGCTCAGGGTTCCGCCGGTCTCGCCCAGCAGGTGAACCAGACCCCCGGCGCGATCTCGTACTTCGAGCTCTCCTACGCCTCCGGCAGCATCAAGGCCGCCGCCCTCAAGACGGGCGCCGCCACCCCGGCCGCCGCCACCGTCGAGAACGCCACCAAGGCCATCTCCTCCGCCAAGGTCGTCGGCACCGGCAGCGACCTGGCCCTGGAGATGAACTACAAGCCGACCGCCGAGGGCGCCTACCCGCTCACCCTCGTCACGTACGAGATCCTCTGCGAGAAGGGCAACAAGGCCGACACCCTGGCCGCCACCAAGTCCTTCCTGACCTACATCGCGAGCGAGGACGGCCAGGCGCAGCTCACCGCCGCCAAGTACGCGCCGATCCCCGCCGAGATCATCACCAAGGTTCGCTCCACCATCTCGACCCTGAGCTGACCCGAGTGTGCGGCCCGCCTCGCCGAGGCGGGCCGCACCGTCCGGTGCACCGCCGCCTGGAGCCGGTACTCGAACCGGCTCCGCAGACCGGAGACTCATGATGGACATATCGACTCAGAGCACTGAAGCGCCTCCCCCCACCCCACGATCTTCGGGTGCCGCGCGCAAGCGCGCCGCCCGCGGTGCCACCCGCGCCGGAGACCGCGTCTTCCTCGGCCTCTCCCGCGGTTCCGGCATCCTCCTCCTGGTGATCATGGCCGCCATCGCGGTCTTCCTCACCTACCGCGCCTCCCTCGCGCTCAGCAAGAACGAGGGCAACTTCCTCACCACCTTCGAGTGGAACACCAACATGGTGCCGCCGGTCTTCGGCATCGCGGTGCTGGCCTTCGGCACGGTGGTCTCCGCGATCATCGCCATGGCCCTCGCGGTCCCGGTCGCGGTCGGTATCGCCCTGTTCATCACGCACTACGCGCCGCGCAAGCTCGGCGGACCCATCGCGTACGTGATCGACCTGCTCGCCGCCGTCCCCTCCATCGTGTACGGCCTCTGGGGCGCCATCGTCCTCGTACCGCACATGAACGGGCTGTTCGGCTGGCTCGACACCTACTTCGGCTGGACCGGCATCTTCGCCTGGCAGGGCGGAGCGCCCCGCTCCATGCTCACCGTCGGCATCCTGCTCGCGATCATGATCCTGCCGATCATCACGAACGTGAGCCGTGAGGTCTTCCGCCAGGCCCCGCAGATGCACCAGGAAGCCGCACTGGCCCTCGGCGCCACGCGCTGGGAGGTCATCCGCATGTCGGTGCTGCCCTTCGGCCGCTCCGGTGTGATCTCCGCCTCGATGCTCGGCCTCGGCCGCGCGCTCGGCGAGACGATGGCCGTCGCCACCGTGCTCTCCCCGACCTTCGACATCCAGGCCAGCCTGCTCGACCCGGGCGGCGGCACCTTCGCGCAGAACATCGCGGCCAAGTTCAACGAGGCCACGGAGTTCGGCCAGGACGCCCTGATCGCCTCGGGTCTGGTCCTGTTCGTGATCACCCTGCTGGTGAACGGCGCGGCGCGCTTCATCATCAACCGCCGCAAGGAGTACTCGGGGGCCAACGCATGAGCAACGCACCCGTCACCCGCAAGCACGCCAGCACCCTGCGCGGCGGCAGCCTCCCGAAGTGGTCACCCTGGGCCATCGCGGCGGGATCCATCGCCGTCGGACTGGGCGTCTCCCTCGCCGCCGGCCTGGACAGCAAGGTCCAGTGGGGCCTGATCGCCGCGATCGTCTTCGTCCTCGGTACGTACGGGTTCGCCGCGCGCGTCGAGGGCCGTCGCCAGGCCAAGGACCGCGTCGCCACCAGCATGGTCTGGGTCTGCTTCATCGTCGCCGTCATCCCGCTCGTCTCCCTGATCTGGGAGACCGTCAAGCGCGGCGCGAACGTCTTCGACGTCTACTTCCTGAGCCACTCCATGGGCGTGGTCGCCGACGCCGAGACCGGCGGCGGTATCTACCACGCGCTCATCGGCACCCTGGAGCAGGTCGGCATCGCCTCCCTCATCGCCGTGCCGGTCGGTGTGCTGACCGCGATCTACCTCGTCGAGTACGGCCGCGGCAAGCTCGCCAAGGCGGTCACCTTCTTCGTCGACGTCATGACGGGCATCCCGTCGATCGTCGCCGGTCTGTTCATCCTCAGCTTCTGGATCCTGATCCTGGACATGGGCTACTCCGGCTTCGCCGGCGCGATGGCCCTGGCGATCCTGATGATGCCCGTGGTGGTCCGCTCCACCGAGGAGATGCTCAAGCTCGTCCCGAACGAGCTCCGCGAGGCCTCCCTCGCCCTCGGCATCCCGAAGTGGCGCACGATCCTCAAGGTGGTCCTGCCGACGTCCCTCGGCGGTATCACCACGGGTGTGATGCTCGCGGTCGCGCGTATCACCGGTGAGACCGCCCCCGTGCTGCTGTTGGTGTGGGGTACGAACTTCATCAACAACAACCCGTTCGACGGCCCGCAGGCTTCGCTGCCGCTGTACATCTACCGGCAGTACGCGGCGGGAACCCCGGCGTCCACCGACAGGGCCTGGGCGGCCGCGCTCGCCCTCATCCTGTTCGTCATGATCCTCAACATGGGTGCCCGCGCCATCGCGCGCTGGAAGGCACCCAAGGCGGGCCGCTGACGCGGCCGATCAGCGATCCGATCCTTTCGAAAGAAGCAGTGACTGACATGGCCAAGCGAATCGACGTAAGCGGTCTGACCGCCTACTACAGCGCCCACAAGGCGATCGAAGACATCTCCATGACGGTCGAGCCCCGCTCCGTGACGGCCTTCATCGGCCCCTCCGGCTGCGGAAAGTCGACCTTCCTGCGCACCCTGAACCGCATGCACGAGGTCACCCCCGGTGGCCGCGTCGAGGGCAAGGTGCTGCTCGACGACGAGGACCTGTACGGGAACGGCATAGACCCCGTCGCCGTGCGCCGCACGATCGGCATGGTCTTCCAGCGCCCCAACCCCTTCCCCACCATGTCGATCTTCGACAACGTGGCGGCGGGCCTGAAGCTCAACGGCTCCTACAAGAAGTCCGAGCTCAATGACGTCGTCGAGCGTTCCCTGAAGGGCGCGAACCTCTGGAACGAGGTCAAGGACCGGCTGAACAAGCCCGGGTCCGGACTGTCCGGTGGTCAGCAGCAGCGTCTCTGCATCGCGCGGGCGATCGCGGTCGAGCCGCAGGTCCTTCTCATGGACGAGCCCTGCTCGGCCCTGGACCCGATCTCCACCCTCGCCATCGAGGACCTGATCGGTGAGCTGAAGGAGCGCTTCACGATCGTCATCGTGACGCACAACATGCAGCAGGCCGCCCGCGTCTCCGACCGCACGGCGTTCTTCAACCTCTCGGCGGTCGGCCAGCCCGGCCGCCTCATCGAGATCGACGACACGGAGCGGATCTTCTCCAACCCGTCCGTCCAGGCCACGGAGGACTACATCTCCGGTCGCTTCGGCTGACCGGACCGCCTCCCGAATACCCCTCGCGGTGCTGCATGGCGGTGCCACCGCGAGGACGAGAAGGGCCCGCCCCTGGCTCCCGGGGGCGGGCCCGCTCGTTTTCCCTCCGGGGCAGGCGGGCTCGCTTCCGTTCCCGGGGGCGGGCCCGTTCGTCTCGCTCCGCGCGGGCCGGCTCGCTTCCCGGCCCGGCCTTGGAGCCGGCCCCCGTACCTGGGGGCTCCACCCCCAGACCCTCGTTGCCCGCCCACCCGTCTCGGTGGGCCGCGAAGGCACCCCGGAGCGACGCCCCGCCGCTCGTATCCGGCCGACCGGGTCCGGCGACGGGCGGACGGGTGTGCGGGCACGGCCCAGGTACGGGACTAGCCCCAGGCACGGGGACCAGCAGCCCCAGGCACATGGGGGGCGAAGCCCCAGGTAGGCACCAGACACCCGGGAACGGGAACGCAAAAGGCCGGCCCCGAAGGACCGGCCCGCGCACCGCCGGACACCCCGGCGGCGATCACACCCCTACAGAAACGCCAGATTCACGACCCAGAAACTGGCCGCGGCCACGAGACCAGCGGCCGGCATGGTGATGAACCAGCCGAGGACGATGTTCTTGGCGACACCCCACCGCACGGCGTTCACCCGCTTCGTCGCCCCGACACCCATGATCGCCGAGGTGATGACATGCGTCGTGGAGATCGGCGCCTTGAAGAGGTACGCCGTCGCGAACATGATCGACGCACCGGTCGTCTCCGCCGCGAACCCCTGCGGCGGATCGAGCTCGATGATCTTCCGTCCCAGCGTCCGCATGATGCGCCAGCCACCCGCGTACGTGCCCAGCGACAGCATCATCGCGCAGACGATCTTCACCCAGACCGGGATCGGGTCGTCCGCGCCCTGCTCGCCGGCGATGACCAGCGCCATCACCACGACACCCATCGTCTTCTGGGCGTCCTGGAGACCGTGCCCGAGCGCCATGCCGGCCGCGGACACCGTCTGCGCGATACGGAAACCGCGCTTGGTCTTGTGCGGGTTGGACCGCCGGAACAGCCACATGATCAAGGCCATCACGAGATAGCCGACGAGCAGACCGACGATCGGTGACAGGAACATCGGGATGATGACCTTGTCGACCAGCCCGCTCCAGTAGACCGCCGTACCGCCCGCCAGGGCCGCGCCGACCATGCCGCCGAACAGGGCGTGCGAAGAGGAGGACGGCAGACCGAAGTACCAGGTGATCAGGTTCCAGGTGATCGCGCCGAGGAGCGCCGCGAAGAGGATGCCCATCCCCTTCGAGCCCTCGGGCGTCTGGATCAGCCCCTCACTGACGGTCTTGGCGACCCCGCTGCCGAGGAACGCGCCGGCGAGGTTCATCACCGCGGCCATGGCGAGCGCGGCCCGCGGCGTCAGGGCACGCGTGGACACGGAGGTGGCGATGGCGTTCGCCGAGTCGTGGAAGCCGTTCGTGTACGTGAAACCGAGCGCGACCCCGATGGTCACGATCAAAGCAAAGGTGTCCATGAACGGGTCAGGACTCCTTGACGGCGATGGTCTCCACCGTGTTCGCCACGTGCTCGAACGCGTCGGCCGCTTCCTCCAGCACGTCCACGATCTGCTTGAGTTTCAGCACCTCGATGGCGTCGTACTTGCCGTTGAAGAGGTGGGCCAGCAGTTTGCGGTGGATCTGGTCGGCCTGGTTCTCCAGACGGTTGACCTCGATCCAGTACTCCGTGAGGTTGTCCATGGTCCGCAGATTGGGCATGGCCTCGGCGGTCAGCTCGGCCGCGCGCGCCAGGACCTCGATCTGCTGCTCGACGCCCTTGGGGAGTTCCTCGACGTTGTAGAGGACGACGAGATCGACGGCCTCCTCCATGAAGTCCATGATGTCGTCGAGGGACGAGGCGAGGTTGTAGATGTCCTCGCGGTCGAAGGGCGTGATGAAGGAGGAGTTCAGCTGGTGGAAGATCGCGTGTGTCGCGTCGTCACCAGCGTGTTCCGCGGCCCGCATACGCTCTGCGATCTCGGCCCGAGCGGAAGCGTCCGCCCCGAGCAGTTCCATCAGGAGTTTCGAGCCCGTGACGATGTTGTCCGCGGATGCGGAGAACATGTCGTAGAAGCTCGTCTCCCTGGGGGTCAGACGAAAGCGCACGTTGGGGTCCTCGGGGTGCTTCGGTTCGGTCAGGCTGATGCTAGGCGCATCATCCGGCCACGGCTAACGGGCCGCCACCCAGTGTCGCCCATCAGGCACAGTGATCGGCACGGGGTCCGGTACCGGCGCCGGGCAAGGGCTCCCTACCCAGCAAAGTTCGGTACGATATACCCACCAGGGGTATATGTAAGTGGCGTTTCAGACAGGATCGCCGATCGGATCCAGCAGGAGGACGCGATGACGACCACCGAGGCCGGCGCGACGGCGCCCTCCGGCGACCCGCAGAAGATCGTGACCGACCACGACCGCGGCATCCACGGCTACCACCAGCAGAAGGACGAGCACCTGAAGCGGCTGCGCCGCATCGAGGGCCAGATCCGGGGCCTCCAGCGGATGGTCGACGAGGACGTCTACTGCATCGACATACTCACCCAGGTGTCCGCCTCCACCAAGGCCCTCCAGTCCTTCGCCCTCCAGCTCCTGGAGGAGCACCTGCGTCACTGTGTGGCGGACGCGGCCCTCAAGGGCGGCGACGAGATCGACGCGAAGGTCGAGGAAGCGACGAAGGCGATCGGCCGCCTGCTGCGCACCTGAGCCGGCCGCGACGGCCCCGCGAAATGCGCGAAACATGAGAGATACGACGCATGTGACATCCGCGACGCGCGCGCCTCGGCCATCAGGACGGGGCCGGAAAGGACTAGTCCTCCCCGCCCCGCTGCGCGGGAGCGCGTTCTTCGGCCACTTTCAGCACCGCGTCGATGCTCTCCAGGCTGAGGCGGTCCTCGTGCGCCGCCGAGGCCGCGATGATCAGCTCACCGCACAGGTCGATCTCGGCGAGGGCCACGTGGTCCTGAACTGCCGCACCGCCGACCGGGGCCACGCACATCACCTCTTCCTGCCGTCACCGACTTCCTAGAGTAGGGAGCGGCCTACACACCGCGCATGGCACGGAAGGGCCATTTCCAGCCCTCCTCTGAAGCTACGACTCCGGATGCTCTTGCCCATCACCCCGGAAGCCACTACTCCGCGATCTTCCCGGCGTAGATGTCGGAGGAATCCGGCAGCCGTACGACCGCGGGGCTGCCGAAGTCGTACAGCAGGAGCGTCGAGGCGACGGCCACGGTGCCCCTCCGCTGTCCGTTGACGAAGCTGAACCGGTGCCGGACCTTGCGCAGCCGCCCCTGGTCGTCGAGGTAGGCGTCGAACGGCACCGCGGTGGTGGCGAACCCCTTCGCCGCCGCCCTCAGCGCCGGCCGCTGCCCCGCCGAGGCGTCCCGGGCGGCGGTGCCGAGGTCGGCGGTCCCGCGATAGTGCCGTACGGGGATCCCGGCGACCTCGGTCTTCCCCACATAGGTCACCGACCGCGCGCCGCGCAGCAGTTCGGCCGCGGCGTACGGGTCGGTGGCGCCGCCCGTGACGAGGTTGCCGTCCGTGAGGCCGGCGGTCTCCACGCGCACCCATTTGTCGGCGGGCACTCCGGCCCCCCGGTTCTTCATGAACAGAGCGCCCGGAGCGAGGAGTTCGGTGATCGGCCGGTGCTCGGCCGCTCCCGCGGGATCCTGCGGCAGCAGCACCTTCAGCCGCCCCGTCTGCTTCCTGAAGTCGTACACGCCCTGCCCGCGGATCGTGACCCGGGTCCCGCCGGTGGCCATCTCCATCGACGTGGTGGCCTTCGCGCTGCCGGCGCGCTCCAGGGCGGCCACCGCCCGGCGCAGCGTGTCGGCGGTGCCGGGGCCGCTGCGGACGTCCTCCGCGGCCGCCCCACCGCCCGAGCATCCGGTGCCACAGACCATGAGTCCCGCCGCGACGAACGCGATCAGGACCGCCGCCCGTTCCTGCTGCTGCGCCACCATCGTCCACCGACCCCCAGCCGGTCCGTCCCGGGCCATCCCGTCGTTCCGGTTAACGACAGGTCGAGGCGCCCGTCACGCGGCGGGAATCCGTTCACTTGGCTTGGGTAACGTTGCCGGTGTGGAGCATCTGGACGAGACGGACCCTGTTCCCGGTCACCGGACGACCACGGTCGAGCAAGGCCCCTTCTGCCTGGCCCGCTGCACCTGCGGCTGGCGGGGCCCGGCCCGCCGCGCCAGGAGCCAGGCCCGCACGGACGCGGCGACCCACGCGCTCACGGTGACCACCTGACGTCCCCGCCGAGCCTCCCGCCCGGTACGAGCACCGCGCCCCGCGCCAACGGGCCCAACCTTCTTTCGCCCCCTCCGCCCCTGCCCTTCTCGTACCTGGGGCTGCGCCCCCGACCCCGCTCCTCGAACGCCGGACGGGCTGAAACCCACCCGAGCCACGAAGCATCCGCAGCCGGGTACGCACGTGAGGGGCCGTGCCGGTACATCGATGCCCGTCGCCACCGACGCCCACCCCTCACCCAACGGCGACGGGCTGACGCACCGGCACGGCCCCGACCCCAAATATGAATATCACACTTCTGAACTACACA
>NZ_JBSFZS010000021.1:0-84357 GCF_053600395.1 Streptomyces sp. NPDC005070
TGCGCCCCGAGGGGGCGCACGCGCGAAGGATGGTGGGCGACCGTCAGCCGGAGCCTCCGAAGAGGCCTCCGTTGCCGTTGCCGTTTCCTCTGCTGGTGCCGTTGCTGACTGTCGCCGACGGCGAGTCCGTCGCCGACGGCGAGGTGGTCACACCGCCGTCGGTTCCACCGGCGTCGGTCCCGCCGTTGTTGTTGCAGTTGAAGTCGAACTTCCTGCAGGTCTCGGTCGCCGAAGGCGTGGGAGACGGCAGCGTCGCGCTCGGGGTCGGGCTCGGGCTCTCCGTCACGCTCTCGCTGGCCGAGGGCGTCGGCGTCGGGCTCGGGACGTCGTTGAGGATCTCACCGATCTCCTCGGGCACCGGGAAGGACTCCGCCTTCTCCCCCTTGAGGGCCACCTCCATGTAGTCCCGCCAGATCTGGGACGGGAACGAGGCACCGTGGATGGTCTTCTCGCCACCCGTGCCGTACATCTGCAGGAACTTGCGGTTCTTCTTGGTCTCGTCGTCGTCCAGGCGGTACATGCCGATCGCCGTGGAGAGCTGCGGGGTGTAGCCGACGAACCAGGCGGACTTGTTGCCGTCGGTGGTACCGGTCTTGCCGGCCACCTCGCGGCCCTGGAGCTGGGCGTTGGTACCCGTCCCCTTCTCGACCACGGTCTTCAGGACGTCGGTGACGTTGTCGGCGACCGCCGGGGTGAAGGCCTCCACCGTCTTCGCGACCTTGTCGTGCTGGAAGACGGTCCCGTCCTTGCTGGTCACCTTCTCGACCGAGTACGGGTCCCGCTGCTTGCCGCTGGCCGCGAAGGTCGCGTAGGCCCCGGCCATACGGATCGCACTCGGGGAGGAGGTACCCAGGGAGAACGACGGGAACCTGGAGCTGGCGAGGCTCGACTCCTTGATGCCCGCGCGCAGGACGGAGTCCTTCACCTTGTCCAGACCGACGTCCATGCCGAGCTGAACGTAGGCGGAGTTCACGGACTCGCGCATGGCCTCACGCAGGTCGATCTGGTACGTGGGCGGGTTGAGGGACTGGCCGCCGTCGTTCGTCTGCAGCCACTCCTTGCCCTTGTCGTCCGTCCAGTCGGTTCCGTCGTAGTCCTTGACCTTGAGCTTGTTCTTGCCGCTGTACAGGCTCTTCGGCGAGACGATGGTGCGTTCGTCCTGCGCCTGGGTCGGGTCCCCCTCGGGGTTCCTGACTCCCCAGGTCATGGCGGCGGCCAGCACGAAGGGCTTGAACGTCGAACCCACCTGGGCACCGGTCTGGTCGGCGTTGTCGGTGAAGTGCTTCGTCGCGTTCACACCGCCGTAGATGGCCTCGATCGCGCCGGAGTCCGGGTTGACGGACGCCCCGCCGAACTGGACGTACTTGTCGTTCTTCGGGCGCAGGTTGGGCTTGATGTTGGCCTTCTGCACCTTCTTGACCGCGGCCTCGAGCGCGTCGACCTTCTTCCTGTCGAAGGTCGTGTGGATCTGATAGCCGCCCTGGCGGAGCTTGGTCTCGGTGATCCCGGTGTCTTTGCTGTTCTTGACCAGGTAGGAGTTGACCAGGTCGACCAGGTACCCGACCTGCCCGCCGAGCGCGGCGTTCGACCGCGGAGACTGGATCGTGGGGAACGTCGTGTACTTGGCGCGCGTCGCCGCGTCCAGACGGCCGTCCTTGACCTCTTCGTCGAGGATCCACCGCCAGCGTTCCTCGGCACGCTTGCGGTTCTTCTCCGGCGTGGCGTTGAGCGCGTCGATCCCCACTTGGCCCGCGGGGTCGTAGTACGTGGCGCCCTTGAGCACCGCCGCCAGGAACGCGCACTGGCTCGGGTTCAGGTCGGTGGCGTCCTTGTTGAAGTAGGCGTGGGCCGCGGCCTGGATGCCGTAGGCGTTACGCCCGTAGTACGCGGAGTTCAGGTAGCCGGCCATGATCTGTTCCTTGGGAACCTTGGCGCCGACCTTGATGGAGACGAACAGCTCCTTGAGCTTGCGGGAGACCGTCTGCGACTGGTCCTCCAGCATCGCGTTCTTCACGTACTGCTGGGTGATGGTGGAGCCACCCTGCGTCTGGCCGCCCTTGGCCATGTTCACGAAGGCGCGGGCGATACCCGTCGGGTCGACGCCGCTGTCGGTCTCGAACGTCTTGTTCTCGGCCGACATCACCGCCCACCGCATCTCCTTGGGGATCTGCGCGTAGCCGATGATCTGACGGTTGGCCTCGCCACCCGTGGCGACCATCTCGCTGCCGTCGGCCCAGTAGTAGACGTTGTTCTGCGCCTTGGCGGTCTTGCCGATGTCCGGGATGCCCACGAGGGCGTACCCGACACCGGCGGCCGCGACCATGCTGCCGCAGAACCCGATGAACAGGCCCGTCACGAGCTTCCAGGACGGCACCCAGCGCGCGGCGCCGTACCGGCCCGCGCGCGGGTAGTCGATGATTCTCTTCTTGGCCGGCTCGGGAGCGCGGCCTCGGCCGCGTCCGGGACCGCCCGGGCCCTGGGGACCGCCATGGCGTCCGCCCCCTCCTCCGGGGCCGCCGCCGTGACCCGCGCCGTCGGCGGCTCTGCGCCGGCTTCCGCCGCTTCCGCGCTGTGCGGCACGCCGCGCGTCGGCACGGCTGCCGAACGGGCTCTCTTCACCCCCCGCGCCATACGGAGCGGAAGGAGACCCGGTGGCGTCTCGCGGTGCATCGCGGCGTCCTGCGGACGGGCCTGGCTGTGGCTGGCCGCGCCGGGCCGCGGCACGTCCGCCGCCCTGCGGCTGCTGCGGTTTGCGACGGTGCTCGCTCATCGAACGACTACTCCTCGGGCAGGCGCACCTTTGCGCGCCTGGAAACGGCGGCTGGTTTCCGGTCCCCCCGAAGTACGGATGCGGTCGATCGTGCATTCACCCGTACTGCACCAAAGACGTTGACGTTCTCAGACGTCACTCGGTTCCCGGTGGTGTCCATCCCGCACAGAGTACGCACCGTCAAAACCCACCGAGCGTCGAAGTTCACCCCAAATCAGGCAACTTGCTTCGTATGAATCGGTGATGTGACGCCGTTCACTCTGCTCCCTCTTGTCGCATCCGCAGGGCCGTTCTATCGTGCTGATGTATCGAGTCGATACATCAGCACGGCATAAAGACCGTGCCGACGAGGCAGCGACAGGGAGGAGGCGACGATGAGCCGGCGTGCCGGGATCCTCGAGTTCGCCGTACTCGGCCTGCTCCGCGAGTCTCCGATGCACGGCTATGAGCTGCGCAAACGACTCAATACGTCACTAGGTGTGTTCCGTGCCTTCAGTTACGGAACGCTCTACCCCTGCCTCAAGACGCTGGTCGCCAACGGCTGGTTGATCGAGGAAGAGGGATCCACACCCGAAGACGCCCTGTCGGCCACACTCGCGGGGCGCCGCGCCAAGATCGTCTACCGATTGACGGCGGAAGGTAAGGATCACTTCGAGGAGCTTCTCGCGCAGACGGGTCCCGACGCGTACGAGGACGAGCACTTCGCGGCTCGCTTCGCCTTCTTCGGGCAGACGTCACGCGATGTACGCATGCGCGTACTGGAAGGTCGCCGCAGCCGTCTGGAGGAGCGCCTCGAGAAGATGCGCGCCTCGCTGGCGCGCACCCGGGAGCGCCTCGACGACTACACGCTTGAGCTCCAGCGCCACGGAATGGAGTCCGTGGAGCGCGAAGTGCGCTGGCTGAACGAGCTCATCGAGAGTGAGCGGGCCGGCCGGGACGTCAAACGTCCCGGCCTCGAAGGCTCCGCTCAGCAGGACAACACATCTGGAGAGACGGGCGGCCTGCCCCGGCACCGGGACAGCCCCCGGCCGGATCCGTCCGACGACACCGCCACGTGAGACCCCGTCCGGGGTTTCACCGATAGACACAGGGAGCAATCGGAATGGGTTCGGTTCGCGTAGCCATCGTCGGCGTGGGCAACTGCGCCGCCTCGCTGGTTCAGGGCGTCGAGTACTACAAGGACGCCGACCCGGCGGCCAAGGTGCCCGGCCTGATGCACGTCCAGTTCGGCGACTACCACGTCGGTGACGTCGAGTTCGTCGCCGCGTTCGACGTCGACGCGAAGAAGGTCGGCCTCGACCTCTCCGACGCCATCGGTGCCAGCGAGAACAACACCATCAAGATCTGCGACGTCCCGAACAAGGGCGTCACGGTCCAGCGCGGTCACACCCTGGACGGTCTCGGTAAGTACTACCGCATGACCATCGAGGAGTCCGCCGAGGCCCCGGTCGACATCGTTCAGATCCTCAAGGACAAGCAGGTCGACGTTCTCGTCTGCTACCTGCCCGTCGGTTCCGAGGCCGCGGCGAAGTTCTACGCCCAGTGCGCCATCGACGCCAAGGTCGCCTTCGTCAACGCTCTCCCGGTCTTCATCGCCGGCACCAAGGAGTGGGCGGACAAGTTCACCGAGGCGGGCGTCCCGATCGTCGGCGACGACATCAAGTCGCAGGTCGGCGCGACCATCACGCACCGCGTGATGGCGAAGCTGTTCGAGGACCGCGGTGTCCGTCTTGAGCGCACCATGCAGCTCAACGTCGGCGGCAACATGGACTTCAAGAACATGCTGGAGCGCGACCGCCTCGAGTCCAAGAAGATCTCGAAGACGCAGGCCGTCACCTCGCAGATCCCCGACCGTGAGCTGGGCGAGAAGAACGTCCACATCGGTCCCTCGGACTACGTGGCCTGGCTCGACGACCGCAAGTGGGCGTACGTCCGCCTCGAGGGCCGTGCCTTCGGCGACGTCCCGCTGAACCTGGAGTACAAGCTCGAGGTCTGGGACTCCCCGAACTCGGCCGGTGTCATCATCGACGCCGTGCGCGCCGCGAAGATCGCCAAGGACCGCGGTATCGGCGGCCCGATCCTCTCCGCGTCGAGCTACTTCATGAAGTCCCCGCCGGTCCAGTACTTCGACGACGAGGCCTTCGCCAACGTCGAGAAGTTCATCAAGGGCGAGGTCGAGCGCTAAGCACGATTCCGTGCTCGCTGCTGAGGAGGGTCCCCGGGCTTACTGCCCGGGGACCCTCCTCGTATGTGAGGGTGTGATCCATGGCCGTCGTGCGTGACCTGCGCGTCCTCCTTCGCTTCCAGGGATTCAGACGCCTTCTCGGTGTACGGCTGCTGTCCCAGGGCGCCGACGGCGTCTATCAGGTCGCGCTGGCCACGTACGTGGTCTTCTCACCGGAGAAGCAGACCTCCGCGGCCTCCATCGCTTCCGCGATGGCGGTGCTCCTCCTCCCGTACTCCCTCGTCGGTCCCTTCGCGGGTGTCCTGCTGGACCGATGGCGGCGGCGACAGGTTTTTCTGTACGGCAATCTGCTGCGCGCGGCACTGGCGTCCGTGACGGCCCTCCTGATGCTGAGCCCGGCACCGGACTGGCTCTTCTACACCTCCGCGCTCTGTGTCACCGCCGTCAACCGCTTCGTCCTGGCGGGACTGTCGGCCGCGCTGCCCCGCGTCGTCGACACGGACCGTCTGGTGGTGGCCAACGCGCTCTCACCGACCGCCGGAACACTCGCGGCCACCGTGGGCGCGGCTCTCGCGTTCGCCGTACGACTGCTCGTCGCGGACTCCGACGCGGCGGTGGTCCTCGTGGGGGCGGCGCTGTATCTCTGCGCCGCCCTCGCCTCACTGCGTATCGCCCCGGAGCTCCTCGGGCCCGACCCGGAACTGGTCCGCCCGTACGTGGGCACGGCCCTCGCCGGCACCGCGCGGGGCCTTGCCGGCGGCGTTCGCCATCTCGCGGAGCTCCCACGGCGGGAGGCTGCCTGGGCTCTGATGGCCATGACCCTGATGCGCTTCTGCTACGGCGCCCTGACGGTCATGGTGCTGATGCTCTGCCGCTACGCGTGGGCGTCCGGCTCGGACGACGGGCTCGCGCTCCTGGGTCTGGCCGTGGGCGTCTCGGGAGCCGGCTTCTTCGTCGCCGCCGTGGTGACGCCCTCGGCGGCCGGACGGCTGGGACCGGGCCGTTGGATCGCCGTCTGCGCCGGCGCCGCCGCGGTCCTGGTACCGGCGCTCTGTCTGCCCTTCGCCCCCGCACCCACACTGGGCGCCGCCTTCGTGCTGGGCGTGATCACCCAGGGCGCGAAGATCGCCACGGACACCATCGTGCAGTCCGCCGTGGACGACGGTTTCCGCGGCCGGATCTTCTCCGTCTACGACGTCCTGTTCAACGTCGCGTTCGTCGGAGCGGCCGCAGTCGCCGCTCTGATGCTGCCTTCTGACGGACGGTCCGTTTCCCTCGTCCTCACCGTGGCGGCGGTCTACGCAGCAATTGCGGCAGCTATGGCCCGCTTTGAGCTTCAGTAAGTGTCACATCAATGCCACAGAGCCACTTCTGACTACTGCGTTGTCACAGGGGACCGATAACTTACGTGCGTCTTACGTTCGCGTCACGCACCTACGTTCCAGGGGGAACTCCAGTGACAACTCCGCCGCCGCCTCAGGGCCAGAACCCCTACGCGCAGGGGCAGCCGCCCCAGGGTGGCAACCCGTTCGCGCAGGGGCAGCCCCCGCAGGGATACCCGCAGCAGCCGGGTCAGCCCGGGTTCCCGCAGCAGCCCGCCGGTTTCGCCCCGGTCCCGCCGCAGCGCCCGAAGCGCGGCATCAAGCAGTACCTGCGCGGCGCCGTCGTAGTCGTTGCCGTGATAGCCGCCGGCGTGGGTTACCTGGCGAGCCGGCACGACCCGGACACCGCCAAGGTCGGCGACTGCATGAGCATCAGCAACCCGGACAGCAGCACGGACCCGGGCCTGAAGGTCGTGGGCTGCACCGACGCCAAGGCGAAGTACAAGGTCGCGCAGAAGAAGACCGACAACTCCGGCTGCGACCGCACCAAGTACGCCGAGTACACCGAGACGGGCAAGGACGACTTCACCCTCTGCCTGGAAGAGCTCTCCTCCAAGTAGGACCCGGCACTGACGCGAAGGGGCGGTGTTTCACGTGAAACACCGCCCCTTCGCGTGGCCCGGCGTCAATGTTTCACGTGAAACATGACGAGTCGACCCACTCTCAGCCCTGCTCGGCCCACCACTCCTTGAGCGCCGCCACCGCGGCGTCCTGTTCCATCGGCCCGTTCTCCAGCCGCAGCTCCAGCAGGAACTTGTAGGCCTGGCCAATCGCGGGGCCGGGGCCGATGCCCAGGATTCCCATGATCTCGTTGCCGTCGAGGTCCGGGCGGATCGCGTCGAGCTCTTCCTGCTCCTTGAGCTGGGCGATGCGCTCCTCCAGCCCGTCGTAGGCGCGGGAGAGGGCGGTCGCCCTGCGCTTGTTGCGCGTGGTGCAGTCGGAGCGGGTCAGCTTGTGGAGGCGGTCGAGGAGCGGACCCGCGTCACGTACATAGCGTCGGACGGCCGAGTCCGTCCACTCGCCCGTGCCGTACCCGTGGAAGCGCAGATGCAGCTCGACCAGATGTGAGACGTCCTTGACGAGATCGTTCGAGTATTTGAGCGCCAACATCCGCTTCTTGGTCATCTTGGCGCCCACCATCTCGTGGTGGTGGAAGGAGACCCGCCCGTCCTCCTCGAAGCGGCGCGTCCGCGGCTTGCCGATGTCGTGGAGCAGCGCGGCTAGCCTGAGCGTCAGATCGGGCCCGTTCTCCTCCAGTGCCATCGCCTGTTCCAGAACGATCAGTGTGTGCTCGTAGACGTCCTTGTGACGGTGGTGCTCGTCCCGCTCAAGGCGCAGGGCCGGAAGCTCGGGGAGCACATGCTCGGCGAGCCCCGTGTCCACGAGCAGCGTCAGACCCTTGCGCGGGTGGGCGGACTGGATCAGCTTGTTCAGTTCGTCCCGCACCCGCTCCGCGGAGACGATCTCGATCCGCGCGGCCATGTCCGTCATGGCGGCGACGACCTCGGGTGCCACCTCGAAGTCGAGCTGCGCGGCGAACCGCGCGGCGCGCATCATCCGCAGCGGGTCGTCGGAGAAGGACGCCTCCGGGGTGCCCGGGGTACGCAGAAAGCGCGCGGCGAGGTCGTCCAGACCGCCGTACGGGTCGATGAACTCCTTCTCCGGCAGCGCGACAGCCATCGCGTTCACGGTGAAGTCGCGACGCACGAGGTCGTCCTCGATGGAGTCGCCGTAGGAGACCTCCGGCTTGCGCGAGGTCCGGTCGTACGCCTCGGAGCGGTAGGTCGTGATCTCGATCTGGAACGACTGCTCCACATCGCCCACACGGGCTTCCTTCTGCGCCCCGACCGTGCCGAAGGCGATCCCGACCTCCCACAGCGCGTCCGCCCAGGGCCGGACGATCTTCAGTACGTCCTCGGGCCGGGCGTCCGTCGTGAAGTCCAGGTCGTTGCCGAGCCGACCGAGGAGCGCGTCCCGGACCGAGCCGCCGACCAGGGCGAGCGAGAACCCGGCCTCCTGGAAACGGCGGGCGAGCTCGTCGGCGACAGGAGACACCCGCAGCAGTTCACTCACCGCGCGGCGCTGCACCTGGCTCAGGGCACTGGAATTGTCTTCGTTGGCGTTCGGCACAACAGAAAAGGGTACGTGGCCGAGGCGGTGGGGGGCGCCCGGATAAATCCCACACCGGTGCCCCACATCTTTTCGCGTGCAGAATAGAGGCACATACAGGACAGTCGGCCCTCATCCCTGATCTTGAGGACCACTCCGCGGCACTTACTCTCAGCGCACCTCGTTACCATGCGTGGACGCACATTCCGACGACCACTGACGACGACGAGGGACGGGCGAGCGCGTGGCCGAGGCGGCAGACTTCCAAGGGACGAGTCCCTCACCTGCCCGCCGGTGGCTCCGGCGCAGCGGTGCACTGCTGGCCGGGGCGCCGCTGCTGGCCGGGCTGCTCCAGCTCCCCCTCAGTACGCCCTCACAGGCCGCCGAGAAGGCTTCCGCGACCACCGCCTCCGAGTCCGTGGCCACTGCCTCGGGGTCGTCCGGCCCCGTGGACGTCAGCCTCGACTCGCTGACGCCCAGCGCCCCCACCGACGGCGACACGGTCACGGTCTCGGGCTCGGTCACCAACACGGGCAAGCAGACGGTCACCGACGCCCACGTGGGCATCCGGGTCGGACCGTCCCTGAACACCCGCACCGCCATCGACACGGTCGCGAAGCGCACCAGCTTCCAGCCGGGCGTCGACGCGCTGGAGATCGGCGGCAAGTACGTCGCGAAGGTCACCAGGCTCGCCGCCGGCAGCTCGCAGCACTTCTCCCTCTCGGTCCCGGTCAAGGATCTCGACCTCGGCTCCGACGGGGTCTACCAGCTCGGTGTGTCGCTCACGGGCCGGACCACCGCGCAGCCGTGGGACCAGGTCCTCGGCATCGAGCGGACGTTCCTGCCCTGGCAGCCCGACGCGGCGGACACGAAGACGAAGACGACGTACCTCTGGCCGCTCATCTCCACCGTCCACCTCACCGCGGAGACGGGTTCGGACGCCCAGCAGACGCCCGTCTTCAAGAACGACGACCTGGCCAAGGAGATCGCCCCGGGCGGCCGCCTGGACCAGCTCCTGTCGCTGGGCAGCCAGCTCGATGTCACCTGGGTCCTCGACCCGGACCTGCTGGCCTCCGTGGACGCGATGAGGGGCGGCTACCGGATCCAGCAGAAGAACGGCACCACCGTCGCCGGGAAGAACCAGGCAGTGGCCACCGCCTGGCTCGACAAGCTGGAGAAGGCGGTCCAGGGCCAGAGCCCGGTGGCCCTCCCGTTCGCCGACCCCGATCTCGCGTCGCTGGCCCATCACGGCAAGGACGTCACCGGTTCCCTGAGCCACCTCAAGGACGCCACCGATGTGGCGGCCGACACGGTGGAGACGATCCTCCACGTGAAGCCGAGCACGGAGTTCGCCTGGCCCGCGGACGGTGCGGTGGATCCGTCGATCATCAAGGTGGCCACGTCGGCCGGCGCGGACAAGGTGATCGCCCGCAGCGACAGCCTCCGCGAGATGGGCGGCCTGTCCTACACGCCCAGCGCCGCCCGCCCCATCGGCGGCGGGACCACTGCGGTGGTCGCGGACGAGCGGATGTCGACCGCGTTCCAGGGCGACATGATGAAGGCGGACACCTCGACCCGCGCCGTCCAGAAGTTCCTCGCGCAGAGCCTGATGATCAACCTGCAGGAGCCGAAGAAGGAGCGCAGCATCGTCGTCGCTCCGCAGCGCATGCCCACGGCGAGCCAGGCGCAGTCCATGGCCGAGGCCCTGCGGGCACTCCAGCAGGGGAACTGGTCGCAGTCCCAGGGCCTGACCGAGGCCGCCAAGGCCAAGCCGGACCCCGGCGCCACCACGAGGGTGCCCTCCGCGTCCTCGTACCCGTCCTCGCTGCGTCACCGGGAGCTGCCGCGCACGGCGTTCGAGCGGATCCAGGCGACCCAGGCCAAGCTCGACAAGTTCCGCGTGATCCTGACCGACGAGTCCCGTGTGGTCACGCCGTTCGGACGGGCGATAGAGCGTGGGATGTCGTCGTCCTGGCGCGGTCGGACCGCTGAGGCGGCGGACTTCCGGCAGGGGGTGGAGACCTACCTCGACGGGCTCATGGGCCTGGTGCACCTCATCCAGAAGTCGGACGCGAAGCTGTCCGGGCGCAGCGCCACGATCCCCGTGACGGTCCAGAACAACCTCGTGCAGGGCGTCGGCCATCTGATGCTGCGTCTCACCTCTCAGCAGCCCACCCGCCTCAAGATCGGCGACGGCCCGTACGACGAGCAGCCGATCCAGGTCGCGGGCGAGCACAGCCAGTCGGTCAAGTTCACGACGTCCACCAAGGCCAACGGCCCGGTACAGGTCGTCGCGCAGCTCTACACGGAGGACGGGCAGCCGTACGGAGACCCGGTTCCCTTCGAGGTGAAGGTCACCGAGATCACCTCCACGGTGATGCTCGTCATCGGCGGCGGCGTCCTGCTTCTCGTGCTCGCCGGTTTCCGGATGTACACGCAGCGTAAGCGCGCGGCAGCCCGGCGGGCCGAGGAGGACGCGGAGAACGGTCCCGAGGCGGGGGGCGACGGCAAGGACGCCGAAGCCACCGTGGACACTGACTCCACCGAGGATTCCGAGGCCGGTCCCGAACGGGCTTCTGCCCCGGAGTCCGGGGCAGACGACCCGGAGCAGCCGAGTGACCCGACACCGGACACCGCACCGGAAAGCGCCGACCCGTCCGGCACGGGTGAGAGAGTGGACCGTTGAGCGATGTCGTGGCCGGTGGGCCCGGGGACGATGAGGTGGGGTAACCATGAACGCGCCGTACGACGGTGACCGCGGCCAGGGCGCGGGATCCTCGGGCTACCCCGAGGACTACCCGGACCGGGCCGCGGGCCGCCCCGGCCACCCCGAGGGCACGCCGGAAAACACTCAGATGCCGCAGGGGTCTCCCGCGGACATGTACCTCCAGGACGCCTACGACCAGGATCCGTACCGGGCTCAGGACCTCTCGGCCCAGGACCCGGTGGCGGAGGCGCTCTACGACCGTGCCGCGCACCCTCCGCCGCCGCCCGGAACGTACGCCCCCCAGCAGCCGCTCTACGCACAGCCGCCCGCGGCGCAGTACGCGCCCGACCCGCGGCTGTGGGCCCAGACGCCCCCTCCGGAGCCGGCCGGGCCGACGCGTCACCTGCCGTACGGCGACGACGCCCGGACCACCCAGTACGTGGGCGTGGACGATCTGGTCACCCAGGCCGGCGAGCAACAGCCTGAGCCCGACGCCTTCGCTCATCTCTTCCGCGACCAGCAGCAGGGCGGCGCCCGTCACGGCTACGCCCCCTCCGCCTCCCCCGCGGTCCCGGCACCGGCCCCCGAGCCGGCTCCGGCCGCCGCTCAGCCGCCCGCGGCCGCTCCGGCGAAGTCCGGCGGCCGTGCCTCCGGGTTGCTGAAGTCGAGCGCCGTGATGGCGGCGGGCACGCTGGTGTCCCGTCTCACCGGCTTCGTACGAACCATGATCATTACCGCCGCTCTGGGTGCGGCGACCCTCGGTGACGCCTGGACCGTCGCGTACACCCTGCCGACGATGATCTACATCCTCACCGTCGGCGGCGGCCTCAACTCGGTCTTCGTGCCCCAGCTCGTGCGGTCCATGAAGGAGGACGACGACGGGGGCGAGGCGTACGCCAACCGCCTGCTGACCCTCGTCATGGTCGCCCTCGGTGTGATCGTCACCGCCGCGGTCTTCATCGCGCCGCTGCTGGTCAAGCTGATGTCGTCGCCCATCGCGAGCGACCCCGCGGCCAACAACGTGGCGGTCACGTTCGCCCGGTACTGCCTGCCCACGATCTTCTTCATGGGCGTGCACGTGGTCATGGGCCAGATCCTCAACGCCCGCGGGAAGTTCGGCGCGATGATGTGGACCCCGGTCCTGAACAACATCGTCATGATCTTCACGTTCGGCATGTTCCTCTGGGTCTACGGCACCGCCCGGCACTCCGGGATGTCGGTCACCAACATCCCGCCGGACGGCGTCCGCCTGCTGGGCATCGGCACCCTGCTCGGCCTGGTCGTCCAGGCCACGGCGATGGTTCCGTACCTGCGCGAGGCCGGCTTCCGGTTCCGTCCGCGCTTCGACTGGCGGGGCCACGGCCTCGGCAAGGCCATCAAGCTCGCCAAGTGGACCGTGCTCTTCGTCCTCGCCAACCAGGCCGGCGTTCTCGTCGTCACGCAGCTCGCCACGGCCGCGGGCAAGGCCTCGGGCAAGAGCGGCGCGGGCATCATGGCCTACGCCAACGCCCAGCTCATCTGGGGCATGCCGCAGGCGATCATCACGGTCTCCGTCATGGCGGCCATGCTTCCGCGGATCTCGCGAGCGGCCCACGACGGAGACCCGGGAGCCGTCCGTGACGACATCTCGCAGGGTCTGCGGACCTCGGCCGTCGCGATCGTCCCGGTGGCCTTCATGTTCCTCGCCCTGGGCGTCCCCATCGCCACTCTGCTCTTCGGCTCCAGCGGCCTGCAGTCCGCCCAGTCCCAGGGCTACGTCCTCATGGCATTCGCCCTCGGCCTGATCCCGTTCTCGGTGCAGTACGTGATCCTGCGCGGCTTCTACGCCTACGAGGACACCCGCACGCCGTTCTACAACACGGTCATCGTGGCCGCCGTCAACGCGGCCGCCTCGGCCGCCTGTTACATGGTCCTGCCCGCGCAGTGGGCGGTCGTCGGCATGGCCGGGGCCTACGGACTGGCGTACGCCGTGGGCGTCGGTGTGGCCTGGCAGCGACTGCGCAGGCGGCTGGGCGGCGACCTGGACGGTGCCCGCGTGCTGCGCACGTACGCCCGTCTGTGCCTGGCCTCCGTCCCTGGCGCCGTGGTGGGCGGCGCCGTAGGCTTCGCGATCACCCGAGTCCTCGGGTACGGCGTGTTCGGTTCGATCGCGGCGCTCGTCCTCGGATCGATCGCCCTGCTCGGTGTCTTCTACGTCGCGGCGCGCAAGATGCGCATCGAAGAACTCAACTCAATGGTCGGAATGGTCCGCGGGCGCCTGGGGCGCTGAGGCGGGGGTACGCGCACAACCATCGTCCGTCGCCGTGTGTCGTGCATAGCGCCGGACTGTGGGCACAATTGGTTTCTGCGTCGGACAGCGCGCAATGGATGGGGAGGCAGGGACGACGGTGGCGGAACGGAGCACGGCTGCCGTCGACGTGGCAGACAACAGCGGTGACGAACCGCTGACCGCCAAGGCGGACCAGACCACGTCCGACGGGGTGGCCCTCAACCAGGAGCGGGAAACGGACAGCGAAGAGGCACAGGGGAGCGGCGGGACCGAGGGTCCCGGAAAGGCCTCACCGCCCGAACTGCACAGTGGTCACAAACTCGCCAGGCGCTATCGCCTCGAAGAGTGCGTCACCCGACTGGACGGTTTCAGCAGTTGGCGCGCGATGGACGAGAAGCTCCGCCGCGCCGTCGGGGTGCACCTGCTGCCCGCCGATCATCCGCGTGCCCGCTCCGTCCTGGCGGCGGCCCGTTCCTCCGCCCTGCTGGGCGATCCCCGTTTCGTCCAGGTCCTGGACGCGGTCGAGGAGAACGACCTCGTCTACGTGGTCCACGAGTGGCTGCCGGACGCCACGGAGCTCACCGCCCTCCTCGCCTCGGGGCCCCTCGAGGTGCACGAGGCCTACCAGATGGTCAGTCAGGTCTCGGGGGCCATGGCCGCCGCACACCGCGAGGGCCTCGCCCATCTCAAGCTGACCCCGGGCGCCGTGCTGCGCACGTCCACCGGCCAGTGGCGCATCCGCGGGCTCGCCGTGAACGCGGCGCTGCGCGGTATCAGTTCGGACACCCCGCAGCGCACCGACACGGAAGCGATCGGCGCCCTCCTGTACGCCGCCCTCACCCAGCGCTGGCCGTACGAGAGCGACGCCTACGGCCTGTCGGGGCTGCCCAAGGCCGTCGGCCTCATCGCACCCGACCAGGTGCGGGCCGGTGTCCACCGAGGCCTGTCGGAGCTCGCCATGCGCGCGCTCGCCAACGACGGTGCGACCGCCTCCCGCCACGAGTCCCCGTGCACCACGCCGGAGGAGCTCGTGAAGGCGATCGGCGAGATGCCGCGCATCCGCCCGCCGGAGCCCGCGTTCACCGCACCGCCCGAGTACCAGCGCACGACGTACCAGCAGGGCACCTACGGCCGTCAGTCGCCGCGTCCGGGCGCCACCCAGGTCCTGCCGGCTCCGCCGCCGCCGCTGCAGAGCCGTACCGGCACAGCCCTGAAGTGGGCCGTATCGGCTCTCCTCATCGCCGCACTGGGCCTGGGCAGTTGGCAGCTCGCGGACGCGCTCATGGACCACGACAAGCCCGAGGACACCAAGAAGACCCAGACGACGGACGGCAACGAGAAGGGCGGCACCAAGCCCGCACCGCTCAAGCCGATCGCGATCAAGGGTGCCCAGGAATACGTGGTCGAAGGCTCCCCCCAGGCGGCCGACGACGTGGACAAGACCTTCGACGGCAGCAGCACCACGTTCTGGCGCACGAAGCGGTACAACGCCGGCCCCAAGCTGGCGCCGTACAAGCCCGGTGTGGGAATCGTCTACGACCTGGGTTCGGCCCAGTCGCTCAAGAACGTCTCGATAGGACTTCGCTACACGGGAGACCACACCACGGTCCACCTGTACGCCGCCGACTCGCTGTCGCCCACGACGTCCGTCGACGGCATGAACGAGATCGGCACCGCTACCACGAGCGGCACCAGCCTGGACCTGAAGGCGTCCAAGTCCGTGAAGACGCAGTACGTGCTGCTGTGGATCACCGATGTGCCGAACGCTCCCAGCGACGGCTACAGCGGCGCCGGCTTCAAGCAGGCGATCACGGATGTGAAGTTCAGCGGCTGACGCTCGTCGACGGAGGGGAGGGGGGTCCGATGGCCGATGAAGCCGAACACGGCATAGCAAGCGATCAGGACCTCCTGGCCCGCCACGTCGAAGGCGATCCAGACGCCTTCGGTGAGCTTGTGCGGCGTCATCGCGACCGCCTGTGGGCCGTGGCCCTGCGGACGCTGGGAGACCGCGAGGAGGCCGCTGACGCGGTCCAGGACGCACTTGTCTCGGCCTACCGGGCCGCCCACACCTTCCGGGGCCAGTCGGCCGTCACGACCTGGCTGCACCGCATCACGGTGAACGCCTGCCTGGACCGCGCCCGCAAGGCAGCCTCCAGGAAGACGTCCCCCGTCGACGACACCCAGCGCCTGGAGCAGCTTCTCGAACCGCACGAGTCCGCCGCCGCTCCCGCCGAACGCAACGACCTCCACCGCGAGCTCATCGGCGCCCTGGGCACCCTCCCCGTCGATCAGCGCGCCGCCCTCGTCCTGGTGGACATGCAGGGCTACCCCGTGGCCGAGGCGGCCCGCATCCTCGATGTACCGACCGGCACCGTGAAGAGCCGCTGCGCGCGTGGCAGAGCCAGACTCCTTCCCCTGCTCACCCATCTCCGCACGGAGAACCCGGGTGACGAGGAGACGAAGAAGTCGGGCGGCGGACGGAACCGGACGCAGGGGACATCCGTCCCACCCGCAGCGGGACCTCCCTCGTCGGGTGACCGCGAGACAGGGCCAAGCGATTCAGCGGCTGTGAAGGGCGGAGGTGGGCGGGCGTGACATCCACGACGGACAAGACCGGACACCCGGACGTCGCGGAGATCTCCGACCTCACCGAAGGTCTGCTCTCGCCTTCCCGCACCGAGGACGTGCGGCAGCACCTCGACGGGTGCGAGCTCTGCGCCGACGTCTACGACTCCTTGGAGGAGATCCGCGGCCTTCTCGGCACCCTGCCGGGTCCCTCACGCATGCCGGACGATGTCGCCGAACGCATCGACGCCGCCCTGGCAGCGGAAGCGCTGCTGAGCTCCACAGCTCCCGACGAAGCAGCCGACACCGACGCCGACCGCGCTCATGTTTCACGTGAAACATCGACCGCATCGCCCGCCGGCAGTCCTTCAGAACATCCTCGTGGGGCCACCGGCCCCGGTCGCTCCCACCGGGCCCGTCACGGCCGCCGCAGGACGGTCCTCCTCGCCGCGGCCTTCGCGGCGGCGGCTCTGGGCCTGGGCGCGATCCTCGTGCAGTCCCTGGACAGCGACGGCTCCGGGAAGACCGGGCAGACGGCAACCCGGCAAGAGTCGGGATCACCGACGGCCTTCTCCGCGGAGACGCTGAAGGGCGAGGTCTCGGGCCTTCTCGCCAAGAACAAGGCGTCGGGTGACGGCTCGGCCAGCGCCAAGCCCTGGAGTGCCGAGTCGCAGGACGCCGGAACCGACTCGGGCGGGGTGAAGACCTTGATCACCCCCACCCCCGCGGTTCCCGAGTGCGTCCAGCAGGGGACCGGAGACCCCGGGGCGCTCCTCGCCGCCAAGGCAGGCTCGTTCCAGGGGAAGAACGTCTATCTCCTCGTGGTGTCCGACGCCGCCGACAAGACGAAGGTCACCGCTTACCTCGTCGATGCCTCCTGTGAGAAGCAGTCCTCGCCGTCGCCCGGCAAGCTGCTCCTGACCCGGTCGTACGGCCGTTCCTGAACAGTCTCCGTGTGCCCCGACACAGCGGGAATTGAAGCCCCTTAGGATCCGTTGGGTGGGGTGAGAGTACTGAGAGATGCTCCCACCGGAACGCAGCAGTCTCCAGAGACGAGGAATCAAGCCGTGAGCGACGTCCGTAACGTGATCATCATCGGGTCTGGGCCCGCCGGCTACACGGCGGCGCTCTACACCGCGCGCGCGTCGCTGAAGCCGCTGGTCTTCGAAGGCGCCGTCACCGCGGGCGGTGCGCTGATGAACACCACCGAGGTCGAGAACTTCCCCGGTTTCCAGGACGGCGTCATGGGCCCCGAGCTCATGGACAACATGCGCGCCCAGGCCGAGCGCTTCGGTGCCGAGCTGGTCCCCGACGATGTCGTCGCCGTCGATCTGACGGGCGAGATCAAGACCGTCACGGACACCGCCGGCACGGTACACCGCGCCAAGGCCGTCATCGTCACGACGGGCTCGCAGCACCGCAAGCTCGGTCTCCCGAACGAGGACACGCTCTCCGGGCGTGGCGTTTCCTGGTGCGCGACCTGTGACGGCTTCTTCTTCAAGGACCACGACATCGCCGTCATCGGTGGTGGCGACACCGCGATGGAGGAAGCCACCTTCCTCTCGCGCTTCGCCAAGTCCGTCACCATCGTTCACCGCCGGGACAGCCTGCGCGCCTCCAAGGCGATGCAGGAGCGTGCCTTCGCGGACCCGAAGATCAAGTTCATCTGGGACAGCGAGATCGCCGAGATCAAGGGCGACCCGAAGCTGGCCGGTCTGACGCTGCGCAACCTGAAGACCGGCGAGACCTCGGAGCTGCCGGTGACCGGTCTGTTCATCGCGATCGGTCACGACCCGCGCACCGAACTGTTCAAGGGTCAGCTCGACCTGGACGGTGAGGGCTACCTGAAGGTCGCCGCACCTTCGACCCGCACCAACCTGACGGGTGTCTTCGGCGCCGGTGACGTCGTCGACCACACGTACCGCCAGGCAATCACCGCGGCCGGCACCGGCTGCTCCGCCGCACTCGACGCCGAGCGCTACCTCGCCGCCCTGACGGACAGCGAGACCGCGGCCGCCACCGTCTGATCACCTCCCTCCTCCCCACCGCACCAACAAGCTAAGGAGCCCGCCGTGGCCGGCACCCTCAAGAACGTGACCGACGACTCCTTCGAGCAGGACGTCCTCAAGAGCGACAAGCCCGTCCTGGTGGACTTCTGGGCCGCCTGGTGCGGTCCGTGCCGCCAGATCGCCCCGTCGCTCGAGGCCATCGCCGCCGAGCACGGAGACAAGATCGAGATCGTCAAGCTCAACATCGACGAGAACCCGGCGACGGCCGCCAAGTACGGCGTCATGTCGATTCCGACCCTGAACGTCTACCAGGGTGGCGAGGTCGCCAAGACCATCGTCGGTGCGAAGCCGAAGGCCGCGATCGTGCGCGACCTCGAGGACTTCATCGCCGAGTAGTCGGTGACGGCCGCACCTGCGGCGTGTGTTTCACGTGAAACACGAATGGGCCGGCCCGAGCGGGCCGGTCCATTCGTTTTGGCCGAGGGCGGTCGAACTGTCGGAGAAACGCGTAGACCGCGGACGCGAATGCAGCGGTCGGCCGGCGTCACAGAGGACGAAGCGCAGGCTCCTTCTGTACCGCTCCGAGGAGGCGGTCGAGCGCCAACTCCACGTCTTCCTTCCAGGAGAGCGTGGTCCGCAGTTCCAGCCGCAGGCGCGGGTATCTGGGGTGAGGGCGCACGGTCTTGAAGCCCACCGCGACGAGATGGTCGGCGGGGAGCACGCAGGCGGGTTCCTTCCACCGGGCGTCCCCGAAAGCCTCGATCGCTCTGAATCCACGACGGAGCAGATCCTTGGCCACCGTCTGGACCAGCACCCGGCCGAGCCCCTGCCCCTGGTAGCCCGGCATGATGAACGAGGTCATGAGCTGAACCGCGTCAGGCGCCACGGGGCTTGTGGGGAACGCCGTGGAACGGGGCACGTAGGCAGGCGGCGCGTAGAGCACGTAGCCCACCGGCACCTCGTCCACGTAGGCGACTCGGCCGCAGGACCCCCAGTCCAGCAGCACCGAGGAGATCCACGCTTCCTTCTCCACGATGCTCGTGCCCGCCTTCAGCGCGGCTTCACCGCTGACGGGATCCAGTTCCCAGAAGACGCACGTGCGACAGCGCTGGGGAAGGTCCGGAAGGTTGTCCAGCGTGAGCGGTACGAGCCGGCGCCCCATGAAGGCTGTTCCTCGCTTCCCTCGCCCGCGGCCTCACGGGCGGCTGTCAGATGGCTCCGCTCTCTGAGCAGGCTGCCGACGAACCCGCCGACCGCTCCCAGGCCCAGACCCGCGGTCACCAGTCCGGTACGGCTCACGGTCTGCATGACCCCCGCCTCCCCGATGAAGGTGCTGCCAGGTGGATGCGCCATACGCATCGCATCGTATCCACGAAGCGATTCCATCGATACCGCCAGAAAGCAAAGAGCGGGCCGTATTCCGGCACACGCCGGACACGGCCCGCTCTTCAGGAGAACCCGATCGGAGATCCGACCACCAAAAGCCGGCTCAGGCTTCCGCGTCGTCCGAGTCGTCGTCGAGAAGGCTCTTCTGAAGGACTGGTCCCTCTCCCGGAGCGAGGGAGCCGAGGATGCGTTCAAGGTCTTCCATCGAAGCGAACTCGACAGTGATCTTGCCCTTCTTCTGCCCCAGGTCGACCTTCACCCGCGTCTCGAAGCGGTCGGAGAGACGCGTCGCCAGATCACTCAACGCCGGAGAGAGCCGGCTTCCGGCCCGCGGCCCCTTGGAACGCTGAGCCGTCTGCGGACGCGACCCCATGAGGGTCACGATCTCCTCCACGGCCCGCACCGAGAGCCCCTCCGCGACGATGCGGTGAGCCAGGCGGTCCTGCTCCTCCGAGTCGTCGACCGCGAGGAGTGCCCGGGCATGGCCCGCGGAGAGAACTCCGGCAGCCACACGGCGCTGAACCGACGGGGAGAGCTTCAGCAGCCGCAGGGTGTTGGAGACCTGAGGACGCGACCGCCCGATCCGGTCCGCCAACTGATCGTGGGTGCAGTTGAAGTCCTTGAGGAGCTGGTCGTAGGCCGCCGCCTCCTCCAGCGGGTTCAGCTGAGCCCGGTGGAGGTTCTCAAGGAGCGCGTCCAGGAGAAGCTTCTCGTCCTCCGTCGCGCGCACGATCGCGGGAATGGCTTCGAGCCCCGCCTCACGGCAGGCCCGGAACCGACGCTCTCCCATGATGAGCTCGTAGCGCCCGGAACCCACCTGGCGTACGACGACGGGCTGGAGGAGTCCGACCTCCTTGATGGAGGTGACCAGCTCGGCGAGCGCGTCCTCGTCGAAGATCTCACGCGGCTGGCGCGGATTCGGCGTGATGGCGTCGAGGGGCAGCTCGGCGAAGTGGGCTCCGACGGGAGCCTGAAACGCCTCCAGCGACGCGCTGCCTGCCCCCTCGTCTGTTTCATATGAAACAGACGGCAGCGTGGTCACCTTCGCCGCCGCGACCCCGCGCTCCGCGGTGAGTACCGGTCCGGCAGCCGGCGAGGGTGACCCACTCGCCGAAACACCCGGCCGCTCACCTGTCGGAGCCGCGGGGATCAGCGCGCCCAGGCCCCGCCCCAGACCCCGTCGTCGGTCGCTCACTGGATCCCCTCCACCATGTTCTGATCGTTCTGTCCGCCCAGATGGGCATGTTGCTCGTCGTACGCCACTCCGACTCCTCGCAGGGCGATTTCGCGCGCCGCCTCAAGGTACGAGAGAGCACCGCTCGAACCCGGATCGTAGGTCAGAACCGTCTGACCGTAACTCGGGGCCTCCGAAATACGGACCGATCGCGGAATGCTCGTTCGCAGCACCTCCTTGCCGAAGTGGCTGCGCACCTCCTCCGCGACCTGGGACGCGAGGCGGGTCCGACCGTCGTACATGGTGAGCAGAATCGTCGAGACGTGGAGGTCGGGGTTGAGGTGCCCGCGCACCAGGTCGACGTTGCGCAGGAGCTGCCCCAGGCCTTCGAGTGCGTAGTACTCGCACTGGATGGGGATGAGCACCTCCGCGCCGGCGACCAGAGCGTTGACCGTCAGCAGACCGAGCGACGGCGGGCAGTCGATGAGGATGTAGTCCAGCGGCTGCTCGTACGCCAGGATCGCCCGTTCCAGTCGGCTCTCACGGGCCACCAGCGACACCAGTTCGATCTCCGCACCGGCGAGATCGATGGTGGCGGGGGCACAGAAGAGACCCTCGACATCAGGAACCGGCTGAACGACTTCGGAGAGCGGCTTGCTGTCGATCAGCACGTCATAGATCGACGGAACCTCGGCGTGGTGATCGATACCCAGCGCCGTGGAGGCATTGCCCTGAGGATCGAGGTCGATCACCAGGACCCGGGCGCCGTGCAGGGCCAGCGAGGCGGCAAGGTTGACCGTGGTCGTGGTCTTACCCACCCCGCCCTTCTGGTTGGCGACCACCATGACTCGGGTCTGCTCGGGCCGTGGCAGGCCCTCGCCGGCGCGGCCTAGCGCCTCCACAGCCAGTTGGGCAGCACGACCGATGGGAGTGTCGTCCATCGGGGGCGGTGTTTCACGTGAAACATCGTCCCCCATCGACTCGGTACGGGGACCGGGGACCGGATCGGTCATCGGTCCCGCGATGTTGGCGTCGGACCGCAAGGATTCACTCTCCTCGACTTCAGGCTCGCAATGAACAGAGCCTCCCATGCCATTGGGGTCGCGAACCAGCGAGGCCCGTTGTTCTGTGGAGAAATCCACCTCTGTGGACAACTCCGGTCCCCGTTCGAGCGCCCCGAGAGGCCTCCGATCACGGGGTTCGGCCGCAGCTCGGCCGCGACTGATGATGCCGTGCAACAGTGAGCGACGTTTCACGTGAAACACGATGCCGAGCCGTCCGGATCATCGCGGCGCGACACTCCGATATATGCATATTTGGCCGCTTTTGCGCAATAGGTCGCATCATCGGGATCAATCCGCCAGGAGTGAGCCGGAGTGACAAACAACTCCTGGCTCCGACCGGAGAACCTCAGCCCACCTCGACTCCGAACAGAGCTCTTCCCGGCCCACCTCGGCTCCGAACGTGAAACTCCCGGCCCCCTCACATGGGAACCGGGAGTCGCGATGCTCGCATCGAACGGGATCAGCGCCGACGACGCGTCCGGCCCGTCCTGGCGGCCTTGGCCCGCTTAGCGGCGAAGCGCACACCTCCGGGGCTCTCACCCACCTCCACCCGCACCACGGTGGACATCGGATCCACGATGCCCTCGCCGACCTGCAGGATGGACGTCTCCACGGCTCCGAGCTTGCTCAGCGCCGTGGCGGAAGCCTTCAGCTCCTCCTCGGCGGTGTCGCCCTTGAGGGCCAGCATCTCACCGTACGGGCGGAGCAGCGGAATGCCCCAGGTCGCCAGCCGGTCGAGCGGAGCGACCGCCCGGGCGGTCACCACGTGAACCGGCTGGAGCTTGCCCATGACCTCCTCGGCTCGGCCGCGGACGACGGTCACATGGTCGAGACCGAGCAGTTCCACGACCTCCGTGAGGAAGTTCGTCCGACGCAGCAGGGGCTCGAGCAGTGTGATCTTGATGTCCTCCCTGACGAGCGCCAGGGGAATGCCGGGCAGTCCCGCACCGGAACCGACATCGCACACGGTCACACCTTCGGGCACGACCTCGGAGAGCACCGCACAGTTCAGCAGGTGCCGCTCCCAGAGCCTGGGCACTTCCCGCGGGCCGATCAGCCCACGCTGCACTCCCGCCTCGGCCAGCAGTTCCGCGTACCGGACCGCATCCGCGAAGCGATCACCGAATACCTCGCGCGCCTGCTCGGGCGCGGGGGGAAGCTCCGCTGCCTCCGTCACGGGGGACCGTCCTTCCGTACCGCTTGAGCGCACTGAGCGCTGATCACCAGGACTATCAGGCTGACAAAATTCGGCCCCGTCTGCGCAACAGACGGGGCCGAAGGAATGTACGTACCGATCAGGCAGGAAGCACGACGACGAAGCGCTGCGGCTCCTCGCCCTCGGACTCGCTGCGCAGGCCCGCGGCCTTGACCGCGTCGTGCACGACCTTGCGCTCGAAGGGCGTCATCGGGTCCATCTTGACCGGCTCACCGGAGCTCTTGACCTCGGCGGCGGCCTTGGCACCCAGCTCGGAGAGCTCCTCGCGCTTCTTGGCCCGGAAACCCGCGATGTCCAGCATCAGCCGGCTGCGGTCTCCGGTCTCCCGGTGCACGGCCAGACGCGTGAGCTCCTGGAGCGCCTCCAGCACCTCGCCGTCGCGGCCGACCAGCTTCTGCAGGTCTCGGCCGCCCGAGTCGCTGATGATCGAGACAGCGGCGCGGTCGGCCTCGACGTCCATGTCGATGTCGCCGTCGAGATCGGCGATGTCGAGCAGACCCTCGAGGTAGTCCGCCGCGATCTCGCCCTCCTGCTCCAGGCGGGTCAGGGTGTCGCCCTCAGCGGCGGCGGAGGTGGTGCCTTCCGTCACGGGATGGACTCCTTCTTACTTCTTGGACGGGGACTTGGGCCGCTGCGGGCCCTTGCGCTGTCCGGACTGGGCCTTGCTGCGGGTTCCGGTGCCGGGCTTGCTGCCGCTCCCGGAGGCCGGCTTGGCGGCGGCGGAGGGTTTGTCATCCTGCGGCTCGTCGGACTTGCTCAGCGAAGTCTTCGGCTCAGCGTCTTCGGCCGACGTGCTGCCGGGCGTTCCGCCCGACTGACGCTGCGCCTTGGTCTGGCGCTTCGGCTGCTGACGCTTGGGAGCGGCGGCCGCGGTGGTCGTGGTGCCGTCCTCGGACTCGACGACCGTCGTGTTCTCACCGGCCACCACGGCGCCGTCGGGCTGGGCCACGAGGCCCGCCTTGGTGAGGCCGTTGACGAACTTGCGCTCGAACTCGTTGCGGTCACGGCCCTTGGCGACGATGGCCTTCACGATGGCCTTCTCGCCCCGGCCACGCGTCTTGCCGTGCTGCGTGACGTGCTTCTGCAGGCGCTCCAGGTACGCGGCCTGAGCCTTCGAGCCCGGGGTCGGGTTGTTGCGGATGACGTACATCTGCTGGCCCATGGTCCACACGTTCGTGGTCAGCCAGTAGATGAGGACACCGACGGGGAAGCGGATACCGAAGAAGGCGAACATGATCGGGAAGACGTACATCAGCATCTTCTGCTGCTGCATGAACGGCGTCTTCACCGTCGTGTCGACGTTCTTGGTCATCAGCTGGCGCTGCGTGTAGAACTGCGACCCCGACATCAGCACGATCATGATCGCGGTGACGACGCGGACGTCCGTCAGCGAGGCGCCGAGCTTCTCGACGGTCGCGGCGCTGTCCAGGAACTTGGCGGCCAGCGGGGCGCCGAAGATGTGTGCCTTCTGCGCGCTCTCCAGGAGGCTCTGGTTGATGACACCCACGGTCTCGCCCGACGCGATGCCGTTGAGCACGTGGTACAGGGCGAAGAAGAACGGGGACTGCGCCAGGATGGGAAGGCACGAGGAGAGCGGGTTGGTGCCCGCGTCCTTGTACAGCTTCATCATCTCTTCGGACTGGCGCTGCTTGTCGTTCTTGTAGCGCTCCTGGATCTTCTTCATCTCGGGCTGCAGCGTCTGCATGGCCCGGGTCGCCTTGATCTGCTTCACGAAGAGCGGGATCAGGCAGATACGGATCAGAATCACCAGGGACACGATGGACAAGCCCCAGGCCCACCCGGTGTCAGGGCCGAAAATGTGGCCGTACACCGTGTGGAACTGGACGATGACCCAGGAAACGGGTGTCGTGATGAAGCTGAAAAGGTTGGCAATCGTGTCCACTAATCAAGCTCCTTGAGCATGGGACGAGGTCTCGGCGGCCGGGCTCGGGGCAGTGGGCTCCCCGGTGGCCGGTTCGGCGGCGGAGGTCCCGCCCCTGCGTGCACGCCAGGCGTTACGCAGCAATTCGTGCCAGCGCGGACGCTTGCGTGGCGGAACATGGTCCACACCACCCAGCGACCACGGATTGCACCGCAGGATGCGCCAGGCGGTCAGTGCCGTTCCCTTGATCGCACCGTGCCGGTCGATGGCTGTGTAGCCGTACCGGGAGCACGACGGGTAGTACTTGCAGACCGGCCCGAGCAACGGGCTGATCGTCCACTGGTACAGCTTGATGAGAGCAAGCAGTGGGTACTTCATCGCGCGCCCCCTCCCAGCAGCCGCCGCAGGGCGGCATCCAGGTCTCGGGCCAGCTGTTCATGGTCGGCGTCACCCGCACCGGGCAGCGCTCGTACGACTACCAGGCTACCGGGGGGCAACAGGGCGACTCGGTCCCGCATCAGATGGCGAAGTCTGCGCTTCACCTTGTTGCGGACGACCGCTCCGCCCACGGCTTTGCTCACGACGAAACCCGCACGCGTCGAGGGAGCGCTCTCCCCAGGCGCGTGCGGGTCCGGTGCACCGCTGCGTAGATGGACGACGAGAAGCGGGCGTCCGGCCCGGCGTCCTCGGCGTACCGCGGTCGCGAAGTCTTCGCGCCGCCTCAGCCGATGCTCGGTAGGCAGCACGAGATCATGACCTGTGAGTAATCAGGCGGACAGGCTCGCGCGACCCTTGCCACGGCGGTTCGCGAGAATCGCGCGGCCGGCACGGGTGCGCATCCGCAGGCGGAAGCCATGGGTCTTGGCGCGACGACGGTTGTTCGGCTGGAAGGTGCGCTTGCTCACTCGGGGGCTCCAGAAAGAATCGGTGGTGGCGGGGTGCCGTCCTGGCTGTCACCGTGCGCCCACGAGGAAACTCGCATTACGCCCGAGTGCACCGCTTCCCGATCGCTCTTCGCGATCTGTGCCCATCGGAGGCAGGCGGCAGCAGCCATCGACAACTCGACCTGGTTACGGTACGCGCGGCTACGCCATCCGGTCAAACCAACCTTCGACAGGGGACACTATCCACAGGCTGGGGACAACAACTTGAACCGTACCCGTCGCCCTGACTACCGTGGCTGAACTCCGATTCGTTCCCTTCCCGCCGCCCCAGCGGTTCTGTTCCCCCCGCCCCAAGCGACTGACTTCCCAACCTGTTCCCAGAACCACACGTTCGTGGGACCCGTGAGAGAGCGTGCCCCGTGGCTGACGTACCTGCCGATCTTGCCGCAGTGTGGCCACGCGTACTGGAACAACTTCTGGGCGAGGGCCGCGGGCAGGGTGTCGAGGGGAAGGACGAGCACTGGATCAAGCGCTGTCAGCCCCTGGCCCTGGTCGCCGACACCGCACTGCTCGCCGTCCCCAACGAGTTCGCCAAGAACGTACTGGAAGGCCGTCTCGCCCCGATCGTCAGCGAGACGCTGAGCCGCGAGTGCGGGCGCCCCATCCGGATCGCCATCACCGTCGACGACTCCGCGGGCGAACCCTCCATGCCCGCCCCGCCCCGCTACGAGGAGCCCGAGCTCACCGCCGGACCGGCCCAGGGCCGTGACCCGTACGAGACCCAGGGCCGCGAGGACCGCGGCGGCTACGAGGGCGGCGCCTACGACGGCGCACAGACCAGGGACAAGCGCGGGCCCTACGAGAGCCAGGGACGGGACGAGCGCGGCGGCTACGACGCCGATCAGGGCCGCGACGACCGCGGCGCGTACGAGCCGCAGGGCCGTGACGAACGTGCCCCGTACGACTCCCGTCGCGACGGATACGAGGGCTACGGCCGCCACCGCGCGGACGACCACCGCGGCGGCCGCGCCGAACCGCTGCCCGGTGCCCCGGGCGACCAGCTCCCGACCGCCCGTCCCGCGTACCCGGACTACCAGCGCCCGGAACCGGGTGCCTGGCCGCGCCACTCCCAGGACGACTACGGCTGGCAGCAGCAGCGCCTCGGCTTCCCCGAGCGGGACCCCTACGCCTCGCCGCCGCAGGACTACCGGCCCCAGTCGGTGGAGCGCCCGTCCTACGAGAATCAGCGCCCCGACTACGACCAGCGCTCCGACCGTCGCGATCTGCAGAACCCCTCCGACGGCGGCCAGGGGCGCAGGGGCCCCTCTCTGCCGTCCGCGGGCGGTGCCCCCGGGTCGAAGTCCGCGTCGGCCCCGGGTCCGGGTCCGGGCGAGCCCACCGCGCGGCTGAACCCGAAGTACCTCTTCGACACGTTCGTGATCGGCGCCTCGAACCGCTTCGCGCACGCCGCCGCCGTGGCCGTCGCCGAGGCGCCGGCGAAGGCGTACAACCCCCTGTTCATCTACGGGGAGTCGGGACTCGGCAAGACGCACCTGCTGCACGCGATCGGGCACTACGCGCGCAGCCTCTACCCGGGCACCCGGGTGCGGTACGTGAGCTCGGAGGAATTCACCAACGAGTTCATCAACTCCATCCGCGACGGCAAGGGCGACAGCTTCCGCAAGCGGTACCGGGAGATGGACATCCTGCTCGTCGACGACATCCAGTTCCTCGCGGACAAGGAGTCGACGCAGGAGGAGTTCTTCCACACCTTCAACACCCTGCACAACGCGAACAAGCAGATCGTGCTCTCCAGCGACCGGCCGCCCAAGCAGCTCGTCACACTGGAGGACCGGCTGCGCAACCGCTTCGAGTGGGGTCTGATCACCGACGTCCAGCCGCCCGAGCTGGAGACCCGTATCGCCATCCTCCGCAAGAAGGCGGTCCAGGAGCAGCTCAACGCCCCTCCGGAGGTGCTGGAGTTCATCGCGTCCCGGATCTCGCGCAACATCCGCGAGCTGGAGGGCGCGCTGATCCGGGTGACGGCGTTCGCGTCGCTCAACCGGCAGCCGGTGGACCTCGGTCTGACGGAGATCGTCCTCAAGGACCTGATCCCCGGCGGCGAGGACTCGGCCCCCGAGATCACCGCGACCGCGATCATGGCGTCCACCGCCGACTACTTCGGGCTCACGGTGGACGATCTGTGCGGGTCCTCGCGCAGCCGCGTCCTGGTGACGGCACGGCAGATCGCCATGTACCTGTGCCGTGAGCTCACTGATCTGTCGCTGCCGAAGATCGGCGCGCAGTTCGGCGGCCGCGACCACACGACCGTGATGCACGCGGACCGCAAGATCCGCGCGCTGATGGCCGAGCGCCGTTCCATCTACAACCAGGTCACCGAGCTCACGAACCGCATCAAGAACGGCTGACGGAGGCTGGCACCGGCCTACGGAGACCGACGGAATCACCCGAAGGGCGTCCAGGGACATCGTCCCTGGACGCCCTTCGCCGTTCCCGCCCTCTGTGCACGCCCCTGTTCCGCGGCCGGTACACACGCCTCCTTGAGGGCTCCGGAACCGCCTCTTGAGGGCTCCACGGCCGCCTCCTGAGGGCTCCGGGGCCGCGTTCCGAGGGCTCCGGGCCCGTTGCCGGCGCTACCGGCCCGACATCTGCTGTTCGAATCCGAGCCTGGTTACGGCCACTCTCCACAGATGTGGTGACTTTTTTCCGTCCACATCCTGGGGACTGGGAAGTTGTCCAGATCGTTTCCACAGGTAGCACTGTTGAAAGGTCATCAGACCAGGTCAACCGCCTGTGGATTCGTGGATGAAGACTCTCCACAGCCTGTGGACGAAGAGAAGATCCACAGGCTGTGCATCAAGTTGTCCACCGGTGGCCCACAGGCTGGAGCCGGTTGTCCCCAGCGATCACCGGCTTCTCCACATCTCTGTCCACTGTTCGGCAACGCGCCGCGCCATCTCACCGCGTCGAGTGAAAGGCGTCACACCGAGGTGCCGGATTGGCCTGTGGGGAACGTGGGTAAAGCTGGGGACGGCGCTGGGGAGAAGTCGCCCCCGGCTGTGGACCGAGTGTGCAGAACTTTTCGTCGTCCACAGAGACCCCGAGTTGTCCACCGCCTTCACCCACAGGGTCGGTGGACAAAAAATCGCCTCTGAGCTGCGAAAACGGGGTTATCCACGGTATCCACAGGCCCTACTACTAAGACCAACTAGAGAGAGCCTGAGAACCGTTTCGAAGTGGGGGCTGTGCACAACTTGCTCTCGGCGGCCCGACTGCCGCTCGGCACGACTTGACCCCGAGGGGCAACGACTGTCAGCGCGGTGCGTCAGACTGGTCCCCGGTGTCCTTCCCCGAAGCAGTCGGGACGACACCGAGTCAGACGACGAAGGCCAGCAGGGCGAGAGCGCCGGCAACAGACGGAGGCGGCAACGGTGAAGATCCGGGTGGAACGCGACGTACTCGCGGAGGCAGTGGCCTGGGCGGCACGCAGCCTCCCGGCCCGTCCGCCGGCTCCTGTGCTCGCCGGCCTCCTTCTGAAGGCCGAAGGGGGCGCACTGAGCCTCTCGAGCTTCGACTACGAGGTCTCGGCGCGGGTCTCGGTGGACGCGGAGATCGACGAGGAGGGCACGGTCCTCGTGTCCGGCCGCCTCCTCGCGGACATCTGCCGCGCGCTCCCCAACCGGCCGGTGGAGATTTCCACAGACGGTGTACGGGCGACCGTGGTCTGCGGATCCTCGCGGTTCACACTCCACACCCTGCCTGTGGAGGAGTACCCGGCACTGCCCCAGATGCCTTCGGCGACCGGCACCGTCCCCGGTGAGGTCTTCGCCTCCGCGGCCGCCCAGGTGGCCATCGCCGCCGGGCGCGACGACACGCTCCCCGTGCTCACCGGTGTGCGCATCGAGATCGAGGGCGACAAGGTCACCCTGGCGTCCACCGACCGCTACCGCTTCGCGGTCCGCGAGTTCCTGTGGAAGCCGGAGAACCCCGAGGCGTCCGCGGTCGCCCTGGTGCCCGCCAAGACGCTCCTGGACACCGCCAAGGCCCTCACGGGCGGCGACAGCGTGATCCTGGCGCTGTCCGGCTCCGGCGCGGGCGAGGGCCTGATCGGCTTCGAGGGAGCCGGGCGTCGTACGACCACCCGTCTGCTCGAAGGCGACCTCCCGAAGTACCGCTCGCTGTTCCCGACGGAGTTCAACTCGATCGCCGTCATCGAGACCGCCCCCTTCGTGGAGGCCGTCAAGCGTGTGGCCCTGGTCGCCGAGCGCAACACCCCCGTGCGGCTGAGCTTCGAGCAGGGCGTGCTGATCCTGGAGGCCGGTTCCAGCGACGACGCACAGGCTGTGGAAAGGGTCGACGCCCAGCTCGAGGGCGACGACGTCTCGATCGCCTTCAACCCGACGTTCCTGCTCGACGGCCTGAGCGCCATCGACTCCCCGGTGGCCCAGCTCTCCTTCACGACGTCCACGAAGCCGGCGCTGCTCAGCGGCAAGCCCGCCGTGGACGCCGAGGCGGACGAGGCCTACAAGTACCTGATCATGCCGGTGCGCCTGTCCGGCTGACCCCGCGGCCCGCCGGTCCCCGGGGCCGGCGGGCACACCGCGGGCGGGCATACGTCTGAGCGGGTATGCCCACAGATGTGCGTGAGGTCCACCGGTGCCCGAAAGGCGTGGGTGGTACCCCCCGGTTTAGGCTCGGACCCAGGTACGAGAGTGCCCTCACGCCACGTCGCAACCCCTAAGGAACAACTGATGGAGCTCGGTCTCGTCGGCCTCGGCAAGATGGGCGGCAACATGCGCGAGCGGATCCGCCGCGCAGGTCACACCGTCATCGGATACGACCGCAACCCGGACCTCGCCGATGTCCACAGCCTGGAAGAACTTGTGGGCAGGCTCAAGGGCCCGCGCGTGGTGTGGGTCATGGTCCCCGCGGGCGCCGCGACCCAGTCCACCGTCGACGAGCTGGCCGCCCTGCTGGAGCCGGGCGACGTCGTCGTGGACGGCGGCAACTCGCGCTGGACGGACGACGAGAAGCACGCCGTCGAGCTGGGCATCAAGGGCATCGGCTTCGTCGACTGCGGTGTCTCCGGCGGTGTCTGGGGCCTGGAGAACGGCTACGCGCTGATGTACGGCGGCCACGCCGAGCACGTCGCCGCGGTACAGCCGATCTTCGACGCGCTCAAGCCCGAGGGCGACTTCGGAGCGGTGCACGCCGGCAAGGTCGGCGCGGGCCACTTCGCGAAGATGGTCCACAACGGCATCGAGTACGCGATGATGCAGGCTTACGCCGAGGGCTGGGAACTGCTCGAGAAGGTCGACTCCGTCACGGACGTGCGCGAGGTCTTCCGTTCCTGGCAGGAAGGCACGGTCATCCGCTCCTGGCTGCTCGACCTCGCCGTCAACGCGCTGGACGAGGACGAGCACCTGGAGAAGCTCAAGGGCTTCGCGCAGGACTCCGGCGAGGGCCGGTGGACGGTCGAGGCCGCCATCGACCACGCGGTGCCGCTGCCCGCGATCACCGCGTCGCTCTTCGCCCGTTTCGCCTCGCGGCAGGACGACTCGCCGCAGATGAAGATGATCGCGGCGCTGCGCAACCAGTTCGGCGGCCACGCCGTCGAGAAGGCCTGATCGAGGCCCCGGGTTCTCAAGTACCCGGGGTGACCCGGTTGTCCACAGCCGGGGGAAGAACCTGAGGACCGGGGTCCGCACGGACCCCGGGGAGAACCCGCAACACCCGAAACACCACGCTGGGGGAGGTCGGCGAACGACCATGCACGTCACGCATCTGTCGCTGGCCGACTACCGCTCGTACGCCCGGGTCGAGGTCCCGCTCGACCCGGGCGTCACCGCGTTCGTGGGGCCCAACGGACAGGGCAAGACGAACCTGGTCGAGGCCGTCGGCTATCTCGCGACCCTCGGCAGCCACCGCGTCTCCTCGGACGCGCCGCTGGTGCGCATGGGCGCCGACCGGGCGATCATCCGGGCCAATGTCCGCCAGGGAGAACGCGTTCAGCTCATCGAGCTGGAGCTCAACCCCGGCAAGGCCAACCGCGCCCGCATCAACAGGTCCTCCCAGGTCAGACCCCGTGACGTCCTCGGCATCGTACGAACCGTGCTGTTCGCGCCCGAGGACCTCGCCCTGATCAAGGGCGATCCCGGGGAGCGCCGCCGGTTCCTCGACGAACTGATCACCGCCCGCTCCCCGCGCATGGCGGGTGTCCGGTCCGACTACGACCGGGTCCTCAGACAGCGCAACACGCTCCTGAAGTCGGCCGCGCTGGCCCGTCGGCACGGCGGCCGCACCATGGACCTGTCCACGCTCGACGTGTGGGACCAGCACCTCGCGCGCGTGGGCGCCGAGCTGATGGCCCAGCGGCTCGACCTGGTCGCCGCGCTCCAGCCGCTCGCCGACAAGGCGTACGAGCAGCTCGCGCCCGGCGGCGGGCCCGTCGCCCTGGAGTACAAGGCGTCCTCGCCCGGCGTCGTGGGCCACGCCCGCGAGGAGCTCTACGGACAGCTCATGACCGCCATGGAGGAGACCCGCAAGGCGGAGATCGAGCGCGGGGTGACCCTCGTGGGTCCCCACCGGGACGATCTCGTCCTCAAGCTCGGCCAGATGCCCGCCAAGGGATACGCCTCGCACGGCGAGTCCTGGTCCTACGCGCTCGCGCTGCGCCTCGCCTCGTACGACCTGCTCAGGGCCGAGGGCAACGAGCCGGTGCTGGTCCTCGACGACGTCTTCGCGGAGCTGGACAGCCGCAGACGGGAGCGCCTCGCGGAGCTCGTCGCCCCCGGTGAGCAGGTCCTCGTGACCGCCGCGGTGGACGACGACGTACCGGATGTCCTGACCGGGGCGCGGTACGCCGTGTCCGAAGGCACGGTGGAGCGCCTATGACGGAGAACACATCGGGAACGGGTGCCGAGGGCACGTCCGGTGCCGCACCCCGCAAGAAGAGCCCGGAGCCGTCGGGCGTCGACCTCGCGCGGGTGGCGCTGCGGGCCGCGAAGGAGCAGGCACGCGCGCGTGGGGACGCGGCCCAGCAGAAGAAGCAGGCGCGCCGCGGCGGCGGTCTGCGCTCCGGTTCGGGTGCCGACGGACGCGACCCCATGGCCCTCGGCTCCGCCATCAACCGGCTGCTCACCGAGCGCGGCTGGGAGACCCCGGCCGCGGTGGGCGGCGTGATGGGCCGCTGGCCGCAGATCGTCGGCGACGACCTGGCCAAGCACTGCGTTCCGCTGCGTTACGACGACGACCCGGCCGAGCGGGTACTCACGGTGCAGTGCGACTCGACCGCCTGGGCGACCCAGCTACGCCTGCTGGCACCGCAGCTCGTCGCGCGGCTCAACCAGGACCTCGGTCACGGCACCGTGCGCCTGCTCAAGGTCCAGGGGCCCTCGGGCCCTCCGCGCCGGTACGGACCGCTGCGCGCTCCGGGCAGCACAGGGCCCGGCGACACCTACGGGTGACCGGCCGGCCCGGGTACTCGGCCGGCACGAGTGACCGCCGGGCCGGGAGTTCGTGGCCCGGCCGGGGCCGATGGCGATGGACGATTTCCGGCCGTCGTCCGAGGCGGAGCCGAGCCGTGCCGCGCCCCGGTTCGGGGCCTGCGCCGCCGCCGCACGGCACAGGAGGCGACCGGTCACCGCGCGTCCGAACCCTTCACCGATCCCGCCCGCGGACGACCCCGTGTTCCTCCGCCTGCTCGGTGACCCTCGCCCGCAGAGTGTGACGCTCTCCGCCACCCCCTGCCCAGCGATCCGGGAAGCCACCCGTATCCGCTGGTCAGAGGCCTGTCTGCGTCTGCCGGAAGGCCGTCCTTCCCGCCCGGCGGGAGGCTGTTCGGCGGGCTCCGGCAGGCCTCCCCGCGCGGCCGTTGGCGACGGCGGACGGCGACCTGACCCGTCAGTAACCGGGGGTTGACACTCGGAAGGGCTGAGTGCCGCTGTAAGCCTCTTTGGGCCCGGGTCCGCATATGGGGAGTCGGGCGAGACCGGTTCAGGGCGGCACATGCGGACTCAGGTACCGGCAAACCCCCATCACTGTCAGCGCTACCGGTAGACTGGAAGCTAATCCCGCCCCATCAGTGGGACGCACCGAGCAACGCTGACTAAGGCTTACCAACGCAACACGCCGCAGCCGCTCCGGCCACCCGCCGGGAGTTCGGCTTGTGCTGTGCCAGAAAGGGCGCTTCGTGGCCGATTCCGGCAACCCCAACGAGAACATCCCGTCCACCGACGCCGGCGCGAACGGCGAGGTCACATCCTCGTACGACGCCAGTGCCATCACCGTCCTCGAGGGTCTGGACGCGGTCCGCAAGCGACCTGGCATGTACATCGGCTCGACCGGTGAGCGTGGACTCCACCACCTCGTGTACGAGGTGGTGGACAATTCGGTCGACGAGGCGCTGGCAGGCCACGCGGACACGATCGAGATCACGATCCTCCCGGACGGCGGCGTACGCGTCGTCGACAACGGCCGCGGTATCCCGGTGGGCATCGTCGCCTCCGAGGGCAAGCCGGCCCTCGAGGTCGTGCTGACCGTGCTGCACGCGGGCGGCAAGTTCGGCGGCGGCGGCTACGCGGTCTCCGGTGGTCTGCACGGCGTCGGCGTCTCCGTCGTGAACGCCCTGTCGAGCAAGATCGCCGTCGAGGTCAAGACCGACGGCCACCGGTGGACGCAGGACTACAAGCTGGGCGTCCCGACGGCCCCGATCGTGAAGCACGAGGCCACGAACGAGACCGGCACATCGGTCACCTTCTGGGCCGACGGCGACATCTTCGAGACCACCGAGTACTCCTTCGAGACGCTCTCGCGGCGCTTCCAGGAGATGGCGTTCCTCAACAAGGGCCTGACGATCCAGCTCACGGACGAGCGGGAGTCGGCGAAGGCCACCTCCGGGGCGGACGAGGCGGGTGCCGACGAGAAGGCCGAGGTCAAGACCGTCACGTACCACTACGAAGGCGGCATCGTCGACTTCGTGAAGTACCTCAACTCCCGCAAGGGAGAAGCGGTGCACCCCACCGTCATCGACCTGGAGGCGGAGGACAAGGACAAGAGCCTGTCCCTCGAGGTCGCGATGCAGTGGAACAGCGGCTACAGCGAGGGCGTGTACTCGTTCGCCAACATCATCCACACCCACGAGGGCGGTACGCACGAGGAGGGCTTCCGTGCGGCGCTGACCTCGCTCATCAACAAGTACGCGCGTGACAAGAAGCTGCTTCGCGAGAAGGACGACAACCTCACGGGCGACGACATCCGCGAGGGTCTGACCGCGATCATCTCGGTCAAGCTGAGCGAGCCCCAGTTCGAGGGCCAGACCAAGACCAAGCTGGGCAACACGGAGGCGAAGACCTTCGTCCAGAAGGCGGTCTACGAACACCTCAACGACTGGCTCGACCGCAACCCGGTCGAGGCCGCGGACATCATCCGCAAGTCCATCCAGGCGGCCACCGCGCGCGTGGCGGCCCGCAAGGCGCGTGACCTCACCCGCCGCAAGGGTCTTCTGGAGTCGGCGTCCCTGCCGGGCAAGCTCTCGGACTGCCAGTCGAACGATCCCACCAAGTGCGAGATCTTCATCGTCGAGGGTGACTCCGCCGGCGGCTCGGCCAAGTCCGGCCGCAACCCGCAGTACCAGGCGATCCTCCCGATCCGGGGAAAGATCCTCAACGTCGAGAAGGCGCGGATCGACAAGATCCTGCAGAACCAGGAGATCCAGGCACTGATCTCCGCCTTCGGCACCGGAGTCCACGAGGACTTCGACATCGAGAAGCTCCGCTATCACAAGATCATCCTGATGGCGGACGCCGACGTCGACGGCCAGCACATCAACACCCTGCTGCTGACCTTCCTGTTCCGCTTCATGCGGCCGCTGGTCGAGGCCGGGCACGTGTTCCTGTCCCGCCCGCCGCTCTACAAGATCAAGTGGGGCCGTGACGACTTCGAGTACGCGTACTCGGACCGTGAGCGCGACGCGCTGATCGAGATCGGCCGCCAGGCCGGCAAGCGCGTCCGTGAGGACTCGATCCAGCGCTTCAAGGGTCTCGGTGAGATGAACGCCGAGGAACTGCGCATCACGACCATGGACCAGGAGCACCGCGTGCTCGGCCAGGTCACGCTCGACGACGCCGCCCAGGCCGACGACCTGTTCTCGGTCCTCATGGGCGAGGACGTCGAGGCGCGCCGCGCGTTCATCCAGCGCAATGCCAAGGACGTCCGCTTCCTCGACATCTGAGTCGGTCTCAGCTGACCGCGTCAGAAAGGATCTTCACCAGCAATGACCGACCAGAACGCTCCGAGCACTCCTGAAGACGGCGAGATCGTCCTGCGTATCGAGCCCGTCGGGCTCGAGACCGAGATGCAGCGCTCGTACCTCGACTACGCGATGTCCGTCATCGTGTCGCGCGCCCTGCCCGACGTGCGGGACGGTCTCAAGCCCGTCCACCGCCGTGTCCTGTACGCCATGTACGACGGCGGCTACCGGCCCGAGAAGGGCTTCTACAAGTGCGCCCGCGTCGTCGGCGACGTCATGGGCACCTACCACCCGCACGGTGACTCCTCGATCTACGACGCGCTGGTCCGCCTCGCGCAGCCGTGGTCGATGCGCATGCCGCTGGTGGACTCCAACGGCAACTTCGGCTCTCCCGGCAACGACCCGGCCGCCGCCATGCGGTACACCGAGTGCAAGCTGAAGCCGCTGTCGATGGAGATGGTCCGCGACATCGACGAGGAGACCGTCGACTTCACGGACAACTACGACGGCCGCAACCAGGAGCCGACGGTCCTGCCGGCCCGCTTCCCGAACCTGCTGATCAACGGCTCGGCGGGCATCGCGGTCGGTATGGCCACCAACATCCCGCCGCACAACCTGCGCGAGGTCGCGGCCGGCGCCCAGTGGTACCTGGAGAACCCGGAGGCCTCCCACGAGGAGCTTCTGGACGCGCTGATCGAGCGGATCAAGGGCCCCGATTTCCCGAGCGGCGCACTGGTCGTGGGCCGTAAGGGCATCGAGGAGGCGTACCGCACGGGCCGTGGCTCCATCACGATGCGCGCGGTCGTCGACGTCGAGGAGATCCAGAACCGCCAGTGCCTGGTGGTCACCGAGCTCCCCTACCAGACCAACCCGGACAACCTCGCCCAGAAGATCGCCGACCTGGTCAAGGACGGCAAGATCGGCGGCATCGCGGACGTCCGGGACGAGACCAGCTCGCGTACCGGCCAGCGCCTCGTGATCGTGCTCAAGAGGGACGCGGTCGCCAAGGTCGTCCTGAACAACCTCTACAAGCACACCGACCTTCAGACGAATTTCGGCGCGAACATGCTGGCGCTCGTCGACGGCGTGCCGCGCACCCTCTCCCTGGACGCGTTCATCCGCCACTGGGTGACGCACCAGATCGAGGTCATCGTCCGCCGTACGAAGTTCCGGCTGCGCAAGGCCGAGGAGCGCGCGCACATCCTGCGCGGCCTCCTGAAGGCCCTGGACGCCATCGACGAGGTCATCGCGCTCATCCGGCGCAGCGACACCGTGGAGATCGCGCGAGAGGGCCTGATGGGCCTCCTGGAGATCGACGAGATCCAGGCCAACGCGATCCTCGAGATGCAGCTCCGCCGGCTTGCCGCCCTGGAGCGCCAGAAGATCATCCAGGAGCACGACGAGCTCCAGGCCAAGATCCGCGAGTACAACGAGATCCTCGCCTCGCCGGTGCGTCAGCGCGGCATCATCAGCGAGGAGCTCGCCGCGATCGTCGAGAAGTTCGGCGACGACCGCCGCTCCAAGCTGGTGCCCTTCGACGGTGACATGTCCATCGAGGACCTGATCGCCGAAGAGGACATCGTCGTCACCATCACGCGCGGCGGCTACATCAAGCGCACCAAGACCGAGGACTACCGCTCGCAGAAGCGCGGCGGCAAGGGTGTCCGCGGCGCGAAGCTGAAGCAGGACGACATCGTCGACCACTTCTTCGTGTCGACGACGCACCACTGGCTGCTGTTCTTCACGAACAAGGGCCGGGTCTACCGCGCGAAGGCCTACGAACTCCCGGACGCTGGCCGTGACGCGCGTGGCCAGCACGTCGCCAACCTGCTGGCCTTCCAGCCGGACGAGGCGATCGCCGAGATCCTCGCGATCCGCGACTACGAGGCGGCGCCCTACCTGGTGCTGGCCACCAAGGGCGGACTGGTCAAGAAGACACCGCTCAAGGATTACGATTCGCCCCGTTCCGGGGGTGTCATCGCGATCAACCTGCGCGAGACGGAGGACGGATCCGACGACGAACTGATCGGAGCCGAGCTCGTCTCCGCAGAGGATGATCTGCTTCTGATCAGCAAGAAGGCGCAGTCGATCAGGTTCACGGCGACGGATGACGCCTTGCGACCGATGGGTCGTGCGACCTCGGGCGTCAAGGGCATGAGCTTCCGCGAGAGCGACGAGCTCCTCTCGATGAATGTTGTTCGACCCGGTACGTTCGTGTTCACTGCCACAGACGGTGGGTACGCGAAGCGGACCGCCGTCGACGAGTACCGCGTCCAGGGTCGCGGCGGCCTCGGAATCAAGGCCGCCAAGATCGTCGAGGACCGCGGGTCCCTCGTCGGCGCGCTGGTGGTCGAGGAGACCGACGAGATCCTCGCCATCACACTGTCCGGTGGTGTGATTCGTACGCGAGTCAACGAGGTCAGGGAGACGGGCCGTGACACCATGGGCGTCCAACTGATCAACCTGGGCAAGCGCGATGCCGTGGTCGGCATCGCTCGTAACGCCGAGGCCGGCCGGGAGGCGGAGGAGGTCGACGGCGACGTAGCCGTGGACGAGACCGCCGAGGGCGTCGAGGCCGTCGGTACGGAAGAGGGCGAGCCGTCCTCGGCCGAGTAGCGCGAGGAGTGAGTCGTCGTGAGTGGAGCCACGGGCGCCGGATCGACCGGTACGGAAACGGACGGCGGCCGTGGCACCGCCATGGACGGGACTGACTCCCATGATTCTCATGGATCCCAGGGGGGAACTGTGACGGACACCCGAGGCCAGCAGGCCCAGCAGCACGCGGGCGGGCAGGCGGCCCCGGTCGGGGCCCCGGTGGCCCCGGGCACGCCGCCGGTGGCACCGACGGCGGCGGCATCACCGCTGCCGGGCGAGCGGCACGGGCAGCAGCCCGCGCAGCCGTATCACCCGCCGCAGGCGTACCCGGCGCAGCAGCAGCCGGCGGGCGCGGTCCGCCGGCCGCGCACCGGCGCGCGCACGACGCCGCGCGTGCGCAAGGCACGGCTGCGGGTGGCCAAGGCCGACCCGTGGTCGGTCATGAAGGTCAGCTTCCTGCTCTCCATCGCGCTCGGCATCTGCACGATCGTGGCGGCGGCGGTGCTGTGGATGGTCATGGACGCGATGGGCGTCTTCTCGACCGTCGGCGGCACGATCTCCGAGGCGACCGGGTCGAACGAGTCCAACGGCTTCGACCTCCAGTCGTTCCTCTCGCTCCCGCACGTCCTGATGTTCACGTCGATCATCGCGGTCATCGACGTGGTCCTCGCGACCGCTCTGGCGACCCTCGGAGCGTTCATCTACAACCTCTCCGCCGGCTTCGTCGGCGGCGTGGAGCTGACCCTCGCAGAGGACGAGTGAGGGCGCGTTCAAACGCCCTCCGACTATCGATTTTGGGACTGGCCGCGTCGTGCGCTAATCTTCAGAGGTCAGCGCGCGGGACACACACCGCAAAGCGCGGCGGGGCTATAGCTCAGTTGGTTAGAGCGCATCCCTGATAAGGATGAGGCCACAGGTTCAAATCCTGTTAGCCCCACTGGTTCGAAGACCCCCAACCCTCAGGGTTGGGGGTCTTCGGCGTTTACGAGGACTCCTGCCGGCGAGGTGCCGTTGGCGGCCCCGATGCCTCTGACGGGCCGGGCAACGGTCACGCCGACGGTCCCTGTGAGCGCGGGAAGTCCAACAGGGCCTTCGGTGGCCCACTCGGGAACAGAGATCCTGTGCCGGGTGCCGGGTGCCGGGTGCCGGGTGCCGGGTGCCGGGTGCCGGGTACTGGGTGCCGGGTACTGGGGGCCGCGCATGTCGAAGGCCCGGCGCTCTTCCGAGTCGCCGGGCCTGTTCCCTGGGTGCTTTGTACGCAAGTTCGCCGCTACTTCAGGGTGTCTGTGAGGGGTTACCGGCCATATGCCGCGCAGTGCGCGACGGGCCGTGTGGACAGCCGGGTGGAACAGCAGGAGGGGCTGAGTGCCGCCGGCTCACGGGGCTTCACGGAGCTCTCGGAGCTTCACGGGGGTTTCGGGGCTTCCCGGGGTGTTTCGGGGCTTCACGGAGTCGTCGGGCCGCAATGCCTCGGAAACGGCCGGGGTCTCGGTGTTCCGTGCTTTCCGCCGTACCGAGTTCTCGTACGGCGCTTCCCGTCGGTCCTGGTGCCCGCGTCGGCGCCGTCGTGGCGCTCGGATCGGTGTCCGGTTCAGCGTTGGAGCTGCGCCACCGGCGTGAGGGCCCCCAGGGGCTCCGTGCCGGGCGCCGCGAGGGCCTCCGGCTCGGAACAGTCGGCGGGTTCCGCGAGGCCTTCCATGCTGCCGAGAGCGGCGGGATCCGCCGTGTTCTCGTCCGCCGGGACGCGGTGGCGGCAGCTCGGCGAGGAGCCGTGCGCCTCGGCGCGGATGCGTTGCTTCATCGTGGGGGGCAGCGCCCGGCTGTAGGACGAGGCCCAGGAGGCCGGGGCCGGGGCGATGGCCGGGGCCGCCACCGAGGTCTCGGTGTTGCGGACCGGGCCGGCCTGCGGTACCGCGGCGGCCGCGGTGGTGGTGACGAGTCCGAGCGTCGTGCACAGCGCCAGGAAGGCGGTGACGATCGCTCTCCACAGCTTCATGACCTTGTTCTGGGTCACGGCCCCTCACTTTCGGGTCGGGCGATTTGCGTACTTTCCTCATGATGTGTATGCGGGCCGTGAAGTGGTGGACCTGCGTCCGTGGCGCGTTGATGTTCAGATGAACACCACCCGGATGGCGGCAAGTGATCGGTAAAGTCCGCAAATGACCACAGAAGTCACAATCTGTGACGTGTGATCACCGTGAGATCGGAGCGGTCGTCTCCCGGTCTACCCCCGGGCGCGGGGCCGCAGTTGAGGGCCGATCCAGGTCACCGATCGATATCGGTCGGTGTGTATAGTCGGGCGCCAGAAGTCCCCTACGTCAACGAAGGACGAGGTCGCGCGGTGAAGAAGCTTCTCCTGGTCGCACTGGCCGCCATCGGCGGGCTCCTCGTGTACCGCCAGATCCAGGCGGATCGCGCCGAGCAGGATCTGTGGACGGAGGCGACCGACTCCGTGCCCACGGGTTCGTGAGGATCGACAACAGTCTCGGAGCAGACCCCGGCCGCCTCGCGGTCGGGGTTTTGTGTTTCCCGGAACCCGGGCCGGTTCACGTAAGCAAGCGAACCGGAGCGAATCGGCTGCGGGGGTGAGACCGGCGGCGGTTCGGCCGCTCCCTTTCGGCCGCTCCCACGGATAGCCCGGGTGTCGCGGTGGCCGACGGTGCAGGATGGTGCGCGCCAGGGGGGCTTCGACGGGGGGTGGCGCGTGATGGGGCGGCGCACGAAGGGACGGCGTGCGAGGTCGTGGCACGGCCGGATCCTCACGGCCGCGGCAGCGGCGGCCGCGCTGTGCGTGACCCTCGCACCCGCGGACCGGGCCGTCGCCGCCCCCGGGACCGCCGATGTGCGGACCGCCGCCGCGAGGACCACCGCGGAAGGCGCGAGCACGGCCGCCGACGATACGTCCGGGCCGTACGCCTTCGCCGAGGACGCCATCACCGTCAAGGGCACCTCCGACACGACCGACTCCGTACTCCTGCGACCGGGCCGGACGTACAGGAGCTCCGCCGGGGTCGCGGGGAGGGAGGGCAGGCTGTACTACCGCCTCGAACTCGACGCCGCCTCCGACGCGTACGTCTCCGTGACCGCCGTCCCCCGGCCCGGCGCGACCGTCTCCTACTCGGACGGCCTCAAGGTCTCCCTGCAGGACGCGAACGGCCGCAACTGCTCCTTCACCGGCACCGTGCATTTCGGTGCCACCCAGAGCCCGCACCCCATCGCCGCCTGGGCGTCCCGTGAGACGAGCCCTGAGCGGTACGCGTCGTGCCAGGCGGAGGGGACGTACTACGCGATTGTCGAACGCACCGGAGCGGCGGGCGCGGCGAGCGGTACGACGAGTCCGTCGGGCACGGAGTCTTCCGCGTCCCGTCCCTGGGACCTGGAGCTCGGCTATGTGTCGGAGCCCGGTCTGAAGAAGGCATCCGGCTCCACGAGCGCTCCGGAGGTCTGGAACTCCGCGTCGCCCGAGGCGGTCGTCGGTGACGCGAAGCACCGAGGCGGCGGCGCGGGATTCAGCGGGGCCGCCCCGCTGGGACAGGGAGTCTGGAAGGACGGCATCAGGCCGGGACAGACCCGCTTCTACAAGGTGCCCGTCGACTGGGGACAGCAGATCTCCGCGACCGCCGACCTGGGCAGCGTGAGCGGTGGGGAGGGTTCTGTCGGCACGGCCCTGGTCATGTCCCTCTACAACCCGGTACGAGGCTTCGTCGACGACGTCGGCTCCGGGTACGACGGCAGCCAGCGCTCCGCCGCGCTCCGCCCCTTGCCGCCCGTCGCCTACGAGAACCGCTACGCGCTCAACGACCGCGTGAGCGGCATGCGGTTCGCCGGTTCCTACTACCTCGTGGTCCATCTCGCCGCGCAGGTCGCCGACCGCTTCGGCGAGGGGCCGTTCGGGCTGACGCTGCGGGTGCGCGTGGCCGGAGTCGCCGGCAACGGGCCCGCGTACGACGGTAGACCGACACCCCGGGACGTGTTCGCCGTCCCGGTGGGCGGCTCCGACGGCGCGGCCGATGACCAGACGGCGGCCGGCCCGGCCGGCACCGGGAACAGCGGCGGCGACGCCGGCCGCAGCGGGGTCATGAAACTGATCGCCGCGGGCGGCATCGGCGCCGGAACCCTGCTGTCGCTCACGCTGGGGCTGTGGACCGTGATCGCGCGCCGCCGTGCGGTGCGGAGGGTCCGGAGCGCACCCGAGGAAGCGGACACGGCCTCGGCCTCCCTGCCGATGCCGGCTCCGGCCTCCTGGGAGCACGGGGCGAGCCGGAGCCGGTAGCGCTTCCCTCCTGCGCCCTCTTGCGCTCAGACCTGGCTCAGCGCCCAGAACCCCACCGCGAAACAGGCCAGTGCGAGCAGCAGCATCGGCACGGCGACCGTGGCGGGCGGCCCCGGACGCGGCCGTGTGTGCCTCCTGCGGTGTTCCGGACGTGTCGGAGTCCCCGGCGGAACCTGGACGGACCGAGCGGTGTACGAAGCGGTGGAGGCATACGTGTGCTGCGGCATCGCGGCGGGTGGGACAGGGGACCGGTGCGGGGAGGACGCGTACACGGGAAGGGGTGCGGTCGGGGGAGTCGGGGTCGGGGTCGGGTCGAAGAGCGGCGGAGAGAACGGCGCGGCCGACGGGGGGAGCGGGACCGAGGCGGGGGGAGTGGGCGTCTGCTGGTCCGGCCGGGACTCCTGGAGGTGCTGTGTCCGCACGTACGGGGACAGGTCGCCGGAAGGCCCGGCCTGCGGTTGCCGCCGGGGGTCGGCGGGGGCTGCGGGCTGCGGCGGGGGCAGGTGAAAGCTTCCGGTGTCCGACATCGAGGACGGCCGGGAGGAGGTTCCGGGGACGGGGTCATGGGGTGGGTCGTCCGGCGCGGCCGCGGACCGGTCGTCCTGGGCCCCGGGCCGAGGCTGTACGCCGCCGAATGCGCGCCGATCCCGTACGCGGCCGGACGCGGGTTGAACCTGCACGTCACCGGGGGTGGGGCGAGCCCGTACGCCATCGGACGCGGGCCGAGGCTGTACGCGGCTGGACGCGGGCTGAGCCTGCAGATCACCGGGGGTGGGGTGAGCCGGTACGCCATCCAACGCGGGCCGAGGATGTACGCCGCCGGACCCGGGTTGAGCCTGTGCGCCGGGCGAACCGGGTTGAGCGTGTGCGCCGGGCGAACCGGGTTGAGCGTGTGCGCCGGGCGAACCGGGTTGAGCGTGTGCGCCGGGCGAACCGGGTTGAGCGTGTGCGCCGGGGGACCCGGGCCCAGTCTCTACGTCGTCGGTGGCCGCCGGAGGGCCTATGTGCTCCTGGCCTGGCTCGACTCCCGCTTCCGCGCTGCCCGCTGGAGCCGGCAGGGCGTCCTCGGCGGGCCACTGCCCCGAGCCCTGTTCCGCGCCGGTGGAACGGTCCGCCGGTCCGCCTCCGGTCCCGGGGCCGCGATGCCCGTCCCCGGTGCCGGGACCGGGCAGGACGCCTCCCGAGACGTCGTGCCTCCGCTCCCGCAAGTCCCCTGGCCTCTGAGGGGCGTTCGGCCCCGAGCCGTACTCGGAGCGGGAGGCTTCCTCCGGGCCGGTCGTGGACGTCGAGGCGGGAAGGAAGACGGAGCGGCCGGAGTCGTCCGCGTCGTATCGCGCGCCGGCGGCTTCGGTGGTGTCCGGAAGCCCCTGGGAGGACAGGGTCCGTGAACCCCCCGGCGAAAGGGCCCCCCGTCCCGACGGGCCCGTGGGCCCGAACCCCTTGGGCAGCGGACCGAGTTGGTCGAAGACCTCGATCAGCTCGTCGTCGGGTCCGGGCTCGGGCAGGAGCTCGACAGCGGCGGCAAGGGCCTTGCGCGCCCCCGTGGCGGTCCGGAACCGGGCGTGCGGATCCGGCTGGAGGAGCATCGCCAGCACCTGCCACAGCGGCTCGGGTATGCCCCGCGGCGCGGACGGCGTGCCGTGCTCGGCGAAATACTCGATCAGCGCCTTGGCGTCGGGCTTGCTGCCCTCCAGGAGGTACAGGGCGACCAGACCGACGGCGAACAGGTCGGCGGGGAAATCGGGATCGGAGCCCAGCATCTGCTCGGGTGCGAAGTAACCCGGCGTTCCCACCACGTAGTTGGTCTCGGTGAGCCGCGGTTCACCCAGCCGCATGGCGATGCCGAAGTCGGACAGACGCAACCGCGGCCGGCCCGTGCCCGTCGCCTCGAGGAGCACGTTGGCGGGCTTGATGTCCCGGTGCACCACCCCCTCCGCGTGCACGGCGGCGAGGCCGGCGAGGAGCTGGTCGGTCAGAACGCAGACGAAAGCGGGAGGCAAGGGGCCGTAGTCGTTGACCAGATGGACCAGGGAGCCCCCGGCGACCAGATCCATCGTGAACAGGACCTTGTCGTCGTCCGCGGCCCAGCTCGCGGGAGCCAGCACATGGGGATGGTCGATCCGCAGTGCCTGTTCCCGCACGAACCGCAGCAGAGCGTGCGCGTCGCTCTGCTGGAGCACCTTAGCCGCCACGTAACGGCGCCGCCGGTGGTCCCAGGCACGCCACACCGCACCGACTCCCCCGCGCCCGATCGGGTCGACCAGTTCGTACCGGCCTGCGAAGACCTCACCCATGGTCGTACGTCGCTCCCCTTCGGCGGTCGGTCCGGAGACCTCTTCCGAGGTGCCCGGCTGCATGACGTGCGGCGGCTGGAGGTGTCACTGCCTCCAGTGCCGGGCGGTCGGCGGCCGGGCTCGGCTCAGCTCTGGTGGGACTGGTAGTGCGCGACCGCGTCGGACGTACGGCCGGCACCGTAGACCCGGAGGAACTCTGCCAGTTCCGGATGCGTCGGGGCGAGAGTGTCCGCCGCGTCGATGATGTCTCCGGCCGCGGCCACCGAACGCAGCAGTGACTGGATCTCGCGGACCACCCGCTTGACCGTCGGGGCTCCCGAACTGGTCGTGGACTGTGTGGTGTTGCTCAGCACCGATCCCCCCTGGGACTTCTTGATCTCGTCCATCCGCTCGGTCGCCTCGGCGGCGCTGACGCTCCCGTCGGCGACCTGCCCCGCCAGGTCCTGCAGAAGCTGGACGCGCTGGACCACCGCCGGATTGCCGATCTTGGCCCGCTGACCACTCATCAGCTGCGACAACATGGGTGCGGACAGCCCCAGCACCCCGGCAAGGCGCGCCTGGTTCAGACCCAGGTCCTCTATGAGCCTACGGAAGAGCGCCCCCAACGGCTCCCCGTACCAGTTCCGCTGCAGCTCCCGGGCTCTCGCGGTTGCTTCCTGCTGTGCGGCGTCCATTGCGTCTCCCCATCGCTTCCCCAAGTACCGCGGTTCGCGACAGCGAACCACGTCGAGCATCTTACGGAGAGTGGTCGTCCACGGGGACCCCCAATATTTTGCGAGATCCCCTGGGTGACCCGGTACTCTGGTCTGCGGCGCCCGTCGACAGATGGTTCCTGTGGTCGGACGCTCCTCTTACGGGGCCTTAGCTCAGTTGGTAGAGCGCTGTCTTTGCATGGCAGATGTCAGGGGTTCGACTCCCCTAGGCTCCACACACCGGACCGGCCAGACGCCCACAGCGGCGGCTGGCCGGTTTTCGTATGCCCTGTGTCCCTGCGCGTGCCCCTGGCGGGGTGGCTCTTGGGTCGGACGGGATCGCCGGGACACGACCCGCGAAGTGACCCCAGTGACCTGAGTCACAGGAGTGAATTTGCAGGGGTTGCAGTTCTTTGCGCAAACGGCATGACTGGCGCGCGGTCCGTGGCCCCGCCGCGCGGACGCCCGACGCGTGGCCGCGGGGGTGACGGCGCTGCCAGGACCCTTGTGTGAGCTGCCGCGCCGGCTGCCGAGTGATCGGTTCGACGCATTCCGTCAACAACATCTCCATGGATGCTGCACACGCGGACCGTTGCAAACGTCATCGTGGACGGTACGGGTAAATCTCCGCGGAGTGTCGGGGTCGCCCGTGTCGATGTTCCACGTGAAACATCGCGGCGGGGCAGGAGACCTTCAAGTCTCCTGCCCCGCCGCGATGTTGGACCGGTCAGTGGCGGTCGTCGCGCTCTGCCGCCTTCTCCTCGGCTTCCTTGACCTGGACCTCGGGGTCCAGGTCGGACTGGCCGCTGCCGTCGACCGCCGACAGATGCCCTCCCTCGGGCACCTCGGTCGCGGCCGGAGGCTCGACGAGCCAGTCCGGGTTGGCCTGCTTGTCCCACCACTTCCAGGCGGCGAAAGCACCGCCCGCCAGAAGTCCCAGCACGGCCAGCGACTTCACGAGACGGCCGGCCCTCGCCCGGCGGTCGTGCTTGCGAAGCAGCTTCTGGATCTCCTGTGGTGTGACCTGGCCGCGCAGAGCGGCGATGGTCGCCACGCCGCGCGCCGCCGCCTCGTCCCGGACGGGCTGGGTCGCGGCCACCACCTGCTCGATCTTCGGCTTGGAGTAGTCGGCGGCCTGACGAGCCGCCCTGCGGGTGCGGATGGCCGCCTCCTGGGCGACCTGGTCGACCTTCGGCGGCACATGGGTACGGGCCTGCTCAAGGCGCGGTGCGAGATGGGCGTCGTACTGGACGCGGGCCTGTTCGGCGGCCTGCGACACCTTCGGCGCGAGCCGAACACGTGCTTCGGTCGCGTAGTACGAGGCCCTGTCCTTGGCCGTGTCGGCGTAAGGCGCCACCACTTCCGCGGCGTGCAGCACGCTGTCCTTCGCCGAGCCGGTCGCGGCGCGCACGCTGTCGATGCGGGTCACGGGTTTCCTCCTCCTCGGTGGCGTACGTCGGGGGTACCAGGTACCCCCAAAGACACACAGTTCACCTTTCCACCCCTAGGGGGATCATGCCCGCCCATGGGGTCCGGGGCATGTGAGGGCGGGCATCCGTGTCACGGATACCGACTCCCGGAGACTCCAGGGACGGAGCCGGTCAGGTGTCGGTCAGGTGTCGATCAAGTGAGATAGCGGATCAATACGGGGCAACGGGAGCTTGTCGTCGACAATGCCACGGATCGCCTCGGGCCGCTCCCGTCCGGCGCGACTCGACGGAATTTCCGCACGTACGACGTCCCGTACCCGCGACTTTCCGTGGGCACAGTCATCCGTTCGTACGGGTTCCTCCGAGAGCCGGTATCCGTACGTGCGTCCGGGGGTGGCGGTCGGGGGCCGAGTGGCCCGGTCCGTGCGAGGATCGGGCCGTCAAAAGAAGGCAACGGAAGGCAGATCGTGGCCGAGCAGCTTTACGCCACCCTGAAGACCAGCCAAGGCGACATCGACATCCGGCTCCTGCCGAACCACGCGCCGAAGACGGTCCGGAACTTTGTCGAACTCGCCACGGGTGAGCGCGAGTGGGTCAACCCGGAGACGGGTGTGACCTCCATGGACAAGCTGTACGACGGCACGGTCTTCCACCGGGTGATCAGCGGCTTCATGATCCAGGGCGGCGACCCGCTGGGCAACGGCACCGGGGGCCCCGGCTACCAGTTCGAGGACGAGTTCCACCCGGACCTCCGCTTCGACCGGCCCTACCTGCTGGCGATGGCCAACGCCGGCCCCGCCACCAATGGCTCGCAGTTCTTCGTCACCGTCGCCCCGACGGCCTGGCTGACCCGCAAGCACACCATCTTCGGCGAGATCACGGACGCGGCCAGCCAGAAGGTCGTGGACGCCATCGCCGGTGCCTCGACCAACCCGCGCACGGAGCGCCCGCTCCACGACATCGTGATCGAATCGGTCGTCGTCGAGACCCGCGAACGCTGAGTCCGCGCCGGACTCCCGTCCGTGAGTCCGAAGCATCCCGCAGGGAACCAAACGCCCCGTTCATCCGTAAGGATGGACGGGGCGGTGCGTTGCACCCGGACCCGCCGAGACCGTGTGCGAGCCGTACGGAGATTGAGGGGACCCCATGGACCAGCAGCCGCCCGGCAGCCCGCAGGGCCCGCCGGATCAGGGACCGCAGGACTCCCGGAGCCTGCCCGGCTGCTACCGGCACCCGGACCGCGAGGCCGGAGTGCGCTGTACCCGCTGCGAGCGTCCGATCTGCCCCGAGTGCATGGTCAGCGCCTCCGTCGGCTTCCAGTGCCCCGACTGCGTCCGCGGTGGCTCCGGCACCGGCCACGCCCCGGCGGCCCAACAGCCCCGCACCCTCGCGGGCGGCACCGTCGCGTCCGATCCCCGGCTCGTCACCAAGGTGCTGATCGGCCTCAACCTGGCTCTCTACCTCGTCCAGGTCGCGGTGGGCGACGCCTTCACCAACAGCTTCGACCTCTTCGGCCGTGCCTGGCTCTCCGGCGAGGTCCAGGGTGTGGCCGAAGGCCAGTGGTACCGCATGGTGACGTCGATGTTCCTGCATGGCGGCGTCATGCACATCCTGTTCAACATGGTCAGCCTGTGGTGGATCGGCGGTCCCCTGGAAGCCGCGCTCGGCCGCGCCCGGTACATCACCCTCTACTTCGTCTCCGGCCTCGCGGGCAGCGCGCTCAGCTATCTGCTCGCCAGCCCCCAGCAGCCGTCGCTCGGCGCTTCCGGGGCGATCTTCGGGCTGTTCGGCGCCACCGCGGTGCTGATGCGCCGGCTCAACTACGACATGCGCCCGGTCATCGGCCTGCTGGTGGTCAACCTGATCATCAGTTTCTCGCCCGGCTTCAACATCGCCTGGCAGGCGCACGTCGGCGGGCTGATCGGCGGTGTGGTGGTCGGCTACGCCATGGTCCACGCCCCGCGCGAGCGGAGGAACCTCGTCCAGTTCGGCGTGGCCGGGCTCATGCTGGCCGCAGTGGTCCTCACGACGCTGCTCAGGACGACTCAGCTCACCTGAGAGAGCGCCAGGCTCACCTGAGAGGTGATGTTGTCCACAGATCACGGTGGATCTTGTGCACGCGCTGCGGGAACAGCTGTGCCCCCTGTCACTGACCCGGGTTTCCCCAGGTCGGACAGGGGGCGAACAGGTTTGCGGGGGTCGGTTGACCAGTCACACCGGCGTCAACCGCCCATTAGTTATCCACAGATCGTCTTTCTTTTCCACCTGTGGACAACTCTTGTGGATAACTCAGTGGAGAGCTGTGGGCAGAACTCGTGCCCGGGTCGCTTCCAGGTGAGCGAAGGCGGTCACTTCCACTGCGTGGAGACGCCGAAACCGGCCGCGATGAAGCCGAAGCCGACCACGATGTTCCAGTTGTCGAGCGCGTCGATCGGCAGGGTGCCGTCCGTCACGTAGAAGACGACGATCCAGGCGAGGCCGATGAGGAACATGGCCAGCATGGCCGGTGCGACCCAGGTGTTGCTGGTCAGCTTGATGTTGGTCGCCTGCTTCGCCGGGGGCGGCGTGTAGTCGGCCTTCTTGCGGATACGTGACTTCGGCACGAGGGTCTCTCCTGTCGATGCGCTGCGTGGCCGCGCAGGGAACTGGGGCGGGCTCCGGGGCAGCGTACAAGGGGACACTGAGTGCTCCCCCGGGCGTCCGTTAGCGTAGTGCTTCCGCGGCGCCGAAGGAGATAAGGGTACGTTGAGCAATTCTGCCGACTCCCCCGGGACACAATCCAGTCCTGGCGGTACGCACCGTTTCCGGCCCGTTCGTGTGCTCACGGTGGCCGTCTTCGCCCTCGCGGGCCTCATCTTCTTCACGAGCTTCGATACGGCCAAGGGTACGAACATCCGTACGGATTCGTCGCTGCTGAAGCTGTCCGACCTGATCCAGGAGCGCAGCCACAAGAACGCGACGCTCGACGAGTCCAACGGCAGCCTGCGCCGGGACGTGGACGCCCTCGCCGGCAGCGAGGACGGCAACAGCGCGGCCGGCGACGCCAGGCTCGCGGCACTGGAGAAGAACGCGGGCACCCAGAAGCTCAAGGGCGAGGCCGTCACGGTCACGCTCAACGACGCCCCGCCGAACGCGACGGCGAAGCTTCCCGGCTACCCCGAGCCGCAGCCCGACTACCTGGTCATCCACCAGCAGGACCTCCAGGCGGTGGTGAACGCCCTGTGGCAGGGCGGCGCCAAGGGCATCAAGGTGATGGACCAGCGGCTGATCTCCACGAGCGCCGTGCGCTGCGTCGGCAACACCCTGATCCTCCAGGGCCGCGTCTACTCGCCCCCCTACAAGATCACCGCCATCGGGGACCCCGCGAAGCTCCAGAAGTCGCTCGCCGCCTCCCCGGCGATCCAGAACTACATGGTGTACGTCAACGTCTACGGGCTCGGCTGGAAAGTCGAGGAGAACGGGACGGTGACTCTTCCCGGCTACTCGGGCACAGTGGATCTCCACTACGCGAAGCCCGTGGAGTAGGCGCCCGGACCTTGCGGAGCAGTGGGCGAAGCCCGTGGAGCGAACTGCCGCCGGGGGGCCTTGTGTCGGTGCGAGTGTTCGTCAGGACGATCAGTGAGCTGTGCCTGACCGTCGGCACCCTGATCGTGCTCTTCGTGGTCTACGTGCTGTTCTGGACGGGGGTCAAGGCCGACAGCGCGATGGACCACCAGATCGAAGTGCTCCAGAAGCAGTGGTCGAAGGGTGCGCTGACCCGGTCATCGGAGTCCGGGTCGGACTCGTCGGGGAGTAGGCGCGGCGGTGGGACGGTCACCGGAAGCCCGAAGGCGCCGGGTCCCTACGCATACGGCGGCCCGTTCGCGGTCATGTACATCCCGCGTCTTGGTTTCACGTGGAACAAGCCCGTGCTCGAAGGCACGGCCACGCAGGTGCTGAAGCAGGGGCTCGGTCACTACCGGGGGACAGCGCAGCTCGGCCAGGAGGGCAACTTCTCCGTCGCGGGCCACCGGCGTACGTACGGCGATCCGTTCAAGGACTTTCCCGAGCTCCGGCGGGGTGACGCGGTGGTGCTGACGGACGGGACGACCTGGTTCACGTATCGGATCGACAAAGGCCCTTACAAAACAGTGCCCTCCGACGTTGAGGTGATCGACCCTGTGCCACGTAAGTCCGGGTATACGCGCCCGGGGCGCTATCTCACGCTGACCACGTGTGATCCGGAGTGGGGGCACAGCCATCGGTTGATCGTCTGGGCACATCTTGATTCCACACAGCCCGTGGAGGCAGGGAAACCGGCGGCTCTGCGCCGTTAGTCTGTTGGCGTACGGCGACGGAAGGGACGGCATGTACGGCTGGATCTGGCGGCATCTGCCGGGGAGCGTATGGGTGAGGGCGCTGATCTCCCTCGTCCTCGGCCTGGCGGTGGTCTACGTGCTCTTCCAGTACGTCTTCCCGTGGGCCGAACCGCTGCTGCCCTTCAACGATGTGACGGTGGACAACCAGTGAGCACGCGCATCCTCGTCGTCGACAACTACGACAGCTTCGTCTTCAACCTGGTCCAGTACCTCTACCAGTTGGGCGCGGAGTGCGAGGTGCTGCGCAACGACGAGGTGTCGACGGCGCACGCTCAGGACGGCTTCGACGGTGTGCTCCTGTCCCCGGGGCCCGGCGCTCCCGAACAGGCCGGCGTCTGCATCGACATGGTCCGGCACTGCGCCGCGACCGGGGTCCCCGTCTTCGGTGTCTGCCTCGGGATGCAGTCGATGCAGGTGGCGTACGGAGGCGTGGTCGACCGGGCGCCCGAGCTGCTGCACGGCAAGACCTCGCTCGTGGAGCACCACGGCAAGGGAGTCTTCGCCGGACTGCCGTCGCCCTTCACGGCGACCCGCTACCACTCGCTGGCCGCCGAGCCGGAGACCGTCCCGGCCGAGCTGGAGGTCACCGCCCGAACGCACGACGGAATCGTCATGGGTCTCAGACACCGTGAACTGCCGGTCGAGGGTGTGCAGTTCCACCCGGAGTCGGTGCTGACCGAGCACGGCCACCGGATGCTCGCGAACTGGCTGCTCGAGTGCGGTGACAAGGTGGCCGTGGCGAGGTCGGCGGGGCTCGCCCCGGTGGTGGGCAGGGCCACGGCGTGACCGCGCTGCGCCCCGAGCGCGACAGCTCCCCCTATGGCGGCGAGGCCGCGTACGGGGGCGCCGGCGCGTTCGAGGCGGCGGTCGGAGGGCTCGCGGACCCGCTGACGGATCCGCTGCCCGACCAGGGGCAGGGCGTACCGCCGCAGGGCTATGGCCAGGGCGGGTACGGACCTGACTGGTACGCCGCGCAGCAGCAGCAGGAGCAGGCCGCGCGGATGCAGGCCGCCCAGCTGCAGGCGGCCCAGGCACAAGCGGCACAGGCGTATGCCGCGCAGGCGCAGGCGCAGGCCCAAGCCCAGGCAGTCCGGGCGCAGACGCAGGCGAGGCCTTCCACCCCGGCGGCGGCACCGTCGTACGCGGACGAGTACGAGCGGGCGTACGCCCCGCCGTACCAGGAGCCCGCGGTGCCCCACCATCGCGGACCGACGGCCGCACCCGTCGCGGCTCCCGTGGCGCAACCGGTCGCGCCGAGCCCGCCCTTCGACGACGAGACGGTCGCTTTGCGTCTTCCCGGCTCGCCCGCGAGGGCGGAGCGTCGCGCGCGGGTGGCCGACAGCGGGATCGGCCCCGCTGCCGGGGGGCGTGCGGCCCGCCGTAAGGCCGCCAGACGCCACGGGCGGCCCGGAGGGCCACAGGACCCCCACGAGCCCCAGGAGGCGGCTCAGGAGGCCGCTGGAGCCTCCGGGAGCCGGATGGACGCCCGGCGCGCGGCACGGGCCTCGAAACCGGGCGCGGCGGTTCTCGTGAGCCGGATGGTCGGCGAGGTGTTCATCACCACCGGCGTGCTGATGCTGCTGTTCGTGACCTACCAGCTCTGGTGGTCGAACGTGCGGGCGCACCAGCAGGCGGGCAGCGAGGCGAGCAGCCTCCAGCAGGACTGGGCGAACGGAAAGCGCAACCCGGGGACGTTCTCGCCCGGGCAGGGCTTCGCCATCCTGCACATCCCGAAGCTGGACGTGGTCGCGCCGATCGCGGAGGGCATCAGCAAGCCGAAGGTGCTGGACCGCGGCATGGTCGGCCACTACGGCGAGGCGCCTCTCAAGACGGCGATGCCGGACGCCAAGACCGGCAACTTCGCGCTCGCCGGGCACCGCAACACCCATGGCGAACCGTTCCGCTACATCAACCGCCTCAAGCCGGGCGACGAGATCGTCGTCGAGACACAGGACGACTACTACGTCTACAAGATGGCGTCGATCCTGCCGGTGACGAGTCCGGGCAACACGAGCGTGCTCGACCCGATCCCCAAGGGTTCGGGATTCACCGGGCCCGGCCGCTACATCACCCTGACCACCTGCACACCGGAGTTCACCAGTAAGTACCGGATGATCGTCTGGGGCAAGATGGTCGAGGACCGGCCGCGCAGCAAGGGCAAGCCCGACGCGCTGATGGACTGAGGACGGACGCCGGCGCCGGTACGTACGGACGCGCGCGCGGGCGGGACGTGCACGAGAGACAACCTGAGACAGACCAGACGGGGCAGATGAACAGTGGCAGCGAGGATCGACCACGACGAACGCGCCGGATCGGACGCCGGCTACGCGGTCTCCGGTGACGTGCGCGGCGGACGCCGGCCCATGGGATGGTTCGCGACGACGGTCAGCGTCTTCGGTGAACTCCTCATCACGGTGGGGCTGGTGCTCGGCCTGTTCGTCGTCTACTCGCTGTGGTGGACGAACGTCGTGGCCGACCGCGAGGCGCACAAGCAGGGTGACAAGGTCCGCGACCACTGGGCGCAGTCGCCGAGCGGTCCGGGCGCTCTGGACACCAAGGACGGCATCGGCTTCCTGCACGTCCCGGCGATGAAGAACGGCGAGGTCCTGGTCGAGAAGGGCACGGCGACGAAGATCCTCAACGACGGTGTCGCCGGCTACTACACGGAACCCGTCAAGTCGTCCCTGCCGATGACCGGCAAGAACGGCAACTTCACGCTCGCCGCCCACCGGGACGGTCACGGCGCCAAGTTCCACAACATCGACAAGATGGCCAAGGGCGACGCGATCGTCTTCGAGACCCGGGACAAGTGGTACGTCTACAAGGTCTTCGACATCCTTCCGCAGACCTCGAAGTACAACGTCAAGGTTCTCCAGACGGTCCCGAAGCAGTCCGGCAAGGCGAAGCCCGGCCACTACATCACCCTGACGACCTGCACCCCGGTGTACACCTCGCGCTACCGCTACGTGGTCTGGGGCGAACTCGAACGAGTGGAAAAGGTCGACAACGCCCGAACCCCACCGAAGGAACTGCGCTAGCTCCGTAAGCGCCGTCGCGCCGCACCGGGGTGACGGCGGACAACGCAAAGGGCCCCGGCACTCTCTCGAGTGCCGGGGCCCTTTCCGTTCGGTCGCCCGAGGGCGGTTCTTGGCGGGCCTTATCCGTTGTTGCCGCCGAAGAGGCCGCCGCCTCCGTTGTTGCCCCCGTTGTTGCCGCCGATCTTGATCGTCGTCAGCGTGACGGTGGTGTTGTCCGGGCTGCCGTTGGCCGGGCTGCCGGCCTGCGGGTCCTGACTGATCACCTTGGCGTCGTCGCTTCCGTCGCTGCCCTGGGCGAACTGGATGTTGTTGAAGCCGGCTCCCTGCAGGATCTGCCGCGCCTCGGCCACGGTCTTGCCGAAGACGTTCGGCACCGTCGACTGCTGCTTGGCCTTGCCGATCTGGATCTGCACCGTGGAGTTGGGGTCCGCCTGCGTGTTGGCCGTGGGGGTGGTCTGGATGACCTTGCCGACCAGGTTCTGGTCGTCGGTGTCCGTGTCGACGCACTGACCGACGAGGTTGTTGGCCGTCATCTGCGCCTTGGCCTCATCGCAGCTCTTCCCGGAGACGTCCGGGACGACGGACTGCTTCTTCTCCGCGGCCACGGTCAGGGTGACGGTCGACTTCTTTTCCGCATCCGTGTCGCCGTTGGGATCCTGGGAGATGACGACGCCTGGGGTCTGGTCGGATTCCTCAGTCTTCTTCTCGACCGTGAATCCCTTGCCCTCAAGCTGGGCCTTCGCCTTCTCGAAGGTGAGGCCCGTCACGTCGGGCACCGCCACCTTCGGAGCCCCGGTGGACACGACCACGTTGATCGTGTCGCCCTTCTTCACCGTCGAGCCCAGGGCCGGGTCCTGCGAGCAGATATTGCCCTTGGGCTCGTTGTCGCACGGCTTGCGGGTGGGTGAGAGCTTCAGTTCGCGGTTGTCCGCCATCTTCTGGGCGTCCCCCAGCGTGTGGCTCACGAAGTTGGGCACCTTGAACGAGTCGCTGTTCGTTCCCTTGCCCGAGAAGGCGTACTTCCCGATCAGGATCGCGCCGATGAGCACCAGGACACCCGCGACGACCAGAAGGATCGTCGAGGTGTTGTTCTTCTTCTGGCGGCGCCGGTCGGGGCGGTCGTCGTAGCCGTAGCCGCCGTCGTCCGGGTTCATGGGCGGGAGCATCGACGTGGCCTGGGCGTCCGAGGAGCGCAGGGCCGTGGTCGGCTGGTCGTCGCCGTAGCCGCCGTAACCGACCGAGCCCATGGCGGCGCTGGCCGCGACGGGTTGGCCGTCGAGGCAGGCCTCGATGTCGGCGCGCATCTCGTCGGCGGACTGGTAGCGGTAGTCCGGGTCCTTCACGAGGGCCCGCAGCACGATCGCGTCCATCTCGGGCGTGATCTCGGGGTCGAAGACCGACGGGGGCTGGGGTTCCTCGCGGACGTGCTGGTACGCGACGGCGACCGGGGAGTCGCCCACGAACGGCGGGCGCACGGTCAGCAGCTCGTAGAGCAGGCAGCCGGCGGAGTAGAGGTCCGAGCGGGCGTCGACCTGTTCGCCCTTCGCCTGCTCGGGAGAGAGGTACTGGGCCGTGCCGATGACCGCGGCGGTCTGCGTCATCGTCATGCCGGAGTCGCCCATGGCGCGGGCGATGCCGAAGTCCATGACCTTGACCTGGCCGTTGCGCGTGAGCATCACGTTGGCGGGCTTGATGTCGCGGTGGACGATGCCGGCGCGGTGCGAGTACTCCAGGGCCTGGAGGATGCCGATGGTCATCTCCATGGACCGCTCGGGCAGCAGCCTGCGTCCCGAGTGCAGCAGCTCGCGCAGCGTGGATCCGTCGACGTACTCCATCACGATGTACGGGATGGAGGTGTTGTCGATGTAGTCCTCACCCGTGTCGTAGACGGCGACGATCGCGGGATGGTTGAGCGAGGCGGCCGACTGGGCCTCCCGGCGGAACCGGGCCTGGAACGACGGATCGCGTGCGAGGTCGGCCCGCAGCGTCTTCACCGCTACGGTACGGCCGAGCCGGGTGTCATGCGCGAGGTAGACCTCGGCCATGCCACCACGGCCGAGCACGTGGCCCAGCTCGTACCGGCCGCCGAGGCGACGCGGCTCTTCCATAGCTACCTACCAGCCCTCTCCGTCGGTCCCGACCGCACCTTGTGTGGTCCGGCGGTGTGCTGTCCGGGCATACCGTACCCGGATCGGCTTGTGTGACCTGGCCTAGACCGTCACCCGTGACAGGACCGGTATCGCAACGTGCACCGATGTGATGGGGACGTGAGCGGGGTCACTTCTTGCTGTCGATGACTGCCTTCATCACGTCCCTTGCGATGGGGGCGGCCAGACCGCCACCGGAGATGTCGTCGCGGCTGGCGCTGCCGTCCTCGACGACGACCGCCACGGCGACCGGAGAGCTGCCGTCGGGGAGCTTCGCGTAGGAGATGAACCACGCGTAAGGCTTCTCACTGTTGGCGACACCGTGCTGGGCGGTACCGGTCTTACCACCGACGGTGACGCCGGAGATCTGCGCCCTCGTGCCCGTGCCCTCCTTGACGACCGTCTCCATCATGGACTGCAGGATCTGGGCGTTGGCCTCGGAGAGCGGCTGGCTCATCTTCTCGGGCTCGGTCTGCGAGATGACGTCCAGGTTGGGCGCCTGGAGCTTGTCCACCATGTAGGGCTTCATGAGCGTGCCCTGGTTGGCCACGGCGGAGGCCACCATGGCCATCTGCAGCGGGGTGGCGGCCGTCTCGAACTGGCCGATGGAGCTGAGCGCGGTCTGCGCGTCGTCCATCTTCTTGGGGAAGACGGAGGCGTTGGAGCGCACCGGGGTGAGCTGCTCGGAGTTGAAGCCGAACTTCTCGGCCTCCTCCTGCATCTTGTCCTTGCCGAGGTCGGCGCCGATCTTGCCGAAGACCGTGTTGCAGGACACCTTGAGCGCCACGCGCATGTTGGCGTTCTTGCAGGGGATGTTCCCCTCGTTCTTCAGCTCGGTCCGGGTGCCCTTCAGGATGTACGGCAGCGGGGTGTCGGTCTTCTGTTCCGCCGACGTGTACAGGCCGTTCTCCAGCGCCGCGGCCGCGGTGACCACCTTGAAGGTGGAGCCCGGCGGGTAGGTCTCGCGCAGCGCCCGGTTGAGCATCGGGTCGTCGGGGTTGTTCTTCTTCTGGAGCTTGTTCCAGGCCTTCGCGTCGCTGTTGGTGTTCCCGGCGAAGGACGAGGGGTCGTACGACGGGGTGGAGGCCAGCGCCAGGATCGCGCCGGTCTGCGGGTTGATCGCGGCGACCGCGCCCTTGCCCCGGCTCAGCAGGCCCTTGTAGGCGGCCTTCTGCGCGGCGGCGTTGAGCGTGGTGACGACGTTGCCGCCCTGCTTCGCCTTGCCCGTGACCATGTCGAGGGTGTTGCGGAAGAAGAGCCGGTCGTCGTTGCCGGTGAGGATGCCGTCGTCCAGCTTCTCGAGCTGGGAGGCGTCGAAGGCCTGCGAGGCGTATCCCGTGACCGGCGCCCACATGGCGCCGTCCTTGTACGTGCGCTTGTAGACGAAGTCGTTGATGCCGTTCTTCTTCGTCTCGGTGGCCCCGGTGATGGGGTTGCCGTCGACGATGATGTTGCCGCGCGGGGTGGCGTACCGCTCGATGGCGACACGGCGGTTGTGCGAGTCCGTTCGCAGGGTGTCCGCCTGGACGTACTGGATGTAGTTGTCGCGGAGGAGCAGGGCGAGGACGAGGAGTCCGCAGAAGATCGCGATCCGGCGCAGGGGCTTGTTCACGGGCGGACCACCTGGGTCATCTCGGCGTCGGGGCTGGGTGCGGGCGCGGGCGCCGGACGGCGGGCGGTGTCACTGATGCGGATCAGTACGCCGACGAGCGCCCAGTTGGCGATCACGGAGGAACCACCGGAGGCCAGGAACGGCATGGTCATACCGGTCAGCGGGATCAGGCCCATGACGCCGCCGGCGACCACGAAGACCTGGAGGGCGAAGGCGCCGGAGAGGCCGACGGCGAGGAGCTTGCCGAACGGGTCGCGGGCCGCGAGTGCCGTGCGGATGCCGCGCTCGACGATCAGGCCGTAGAGCACCAGGATCGCCATGACTCCGGCGAGACCCAGTTCCTCGCCGAACGTGGCGAGGATGAAGTCGGAGTTGGCGGCGAAGCGGATGAGCTCGGAGTGGCCCTGACCGAGGCCGGTGCCGAGGGTGCCGCCAGAGCCGAACGCCCACAGCGCCTGCATGGCCTGCTCGGAGTGGATGATGCCGTCCTGGACCCCGGACTGGCTGAGCAGGTACTCGTGCATCGGGTCGAGCCAGGCCTGGACACGCGTCTGGATGTGCGGTTCGAAGGTCGCCACACCGACCGCGCCGCCCGCCGACATCAGCAGACCGAAGACGATCCAGCTCGTCCGCTCGGTGGCGACGTACAGCATGACGATGAACATGCCGAAGAACAGCAGCGACGTACCGAGGTCGGTCTCGAAGACCAGGATCAGGATCGAGATGAACCAGACCACGAGGATCGGGCCGAGGTCGCGGCCGCGCGGCAGGTACAGGCCCATGAAGCGGCGGCTGGCCAGGGCGAGCGCGTCGCGCTTCACCATCAGGTAGCCGGCGAAGAAAATCGCGAGGACGATCTTCGCGAACTCACCGGGCTGGATGGAGAAGCCGGCGACCGAGATCCAGATCTTGGCACCGTAGATGTTGGCACCCAGGCCCGGGACCAGCGGGAGCAGCAGCAGGACCAGGGCGCCGACCATGGAGATGTAGGTGTAGCGCTGCAGGACGCGGTGGTCCTTCAGGAAGAACAGCACGGCGACGAACAGGGCGATGGCCAGCGCGGTGTACAGAAGCTGGCGCGGTGCCGCGTTGCCCGCCTGGTTGATCGACTGGAGCAGCTTCGACTGGTCGAGCCGCCAGATGATCACCAGGCCGAGCCCGTTGAGGAGCGTGGCCAGCGGCAGCAGCAGCGGGTCCGCGTACGGAGCGAACTTGCGCACCGCGAGGTGGGCGACGCCGGCCAGCAGGCCGAGGCCGAGGCCGTAGCTCAGCAGGCCGGTCGGCACCTTGTCGTCGATGGCGAGGCCCACGTTGGCGTAGGCGAACACCGGGATGACAACGGCGAACACCAGCAAGGCCAGTTCGGTGTTGCGTCGGCTCGGTGTGCCGATCGATCCGATCGTGGACGTGTGGTGTGTCGGCGTGTTCGTACTACTGCTCATCGTGTGACAGGGCCCCTCACGGCTTCTTACTGCTTACCGCACAGCGAGACCAGCTTCTGCTCCTCGTCGGAGAGGCTGGGGCCGGGTGTGGGAGTGGGTGCGGTCGTGGACTTGGAGGACGAGGGTGCCGAGCTCGACGGGGTCGGGCTCGGGCTGGACGTGGCCTTGGACGTCAGAGAGGTCTTTGTGGTTCCCGTGGTCCCGTCGGCCTTCGAGGAACTGGGCTTCGCGCTGTTCTGGCTCTCGGCGCTGCGGCGCTGGGCCTCCTTGCGGCAGGCGGAGGCCTGCACGGCGAGTTCGTCGATCTTCGCCTGCGCGTCGGAGAGGCCGCCCTCGGTGATCGTCGCCTTGACCTGCTGCTGCTGATACGGCGGCAGGTACTTGAGTTCGATCTCGGGGTGGTTCTTCTCCACCTTCGAGAGCGAGACCCACGCCAGGTCCTGGCTGATGCCGCGGTAGAGGGCGACGTGGTCGTCCTGGGCGCCGACGTAGTACTGCGTCTGCGTCCAGCGGTAGCCGCCGTACAGGCCGCCGCCGATGACGGCGAGCGTCAGGACGACGTAGAAGGATCTCTTGAGCCACCTGCGTCCGGAGCGCGGCTTGACGAAGTCCTCGTCGCCGTAGTCCCCGAAGCTGTTCGTGGAGACGTAGCCGGTGGTGTCGCCGCTGCCGGGCGGGCCGAACTCGCCGCCGCCGCCCTGTCCGGGCACGGGCCGGCCGAGGCCGGAGGCACGGCCGGCGGGGGTCTGCATGGCGCCGTTGTCGTGGAGCTGGAGCTGGTTCTCGGCGACCGCGCCGACCACGACCGGGGTGTCGGAGAGCTGTGCCGCGAGGGTGTCACCGGAGTCGATGTCGAGGACGTCGGCCACGATGACGGTGATGTTGTCCGGGCCGCCGCCGCGCAGCGCGAGCTGGATGAGCTCCTGCACGGTCTCCTGCGGACCCTGGTAGCTGGCGAGGGTGTCTTCCATCGTCTGGTGGGAGACGACGCCGCTGAGGCCGTCTGAGCAGATCAGGTACCGGTCGCCGGCGCGGACCTCGCGGATCGAGAGGTCGGGTTCGACGTGGTCGCCACTGCCCAGCGCGCGCATCAGCAGGGAGCGCTGCGGGTGGGTGGTGGCCTCTTCCTCGGTGATGCGGCCCTCGTCGACGAGGCGCTGCACCCAGGTGTGGTCCTGGGTGATCTGCGTGAGCACGCCGTCCCGCAGCAGGTACGCGCGGGAGTCGCCGACGTGCACGAGACCGAGCCGCTGGCCGGTCCACAGCAGGGCGGTGAGCGTGGTGCCCATGCCCTCGAGCTGCGGGTCCTCCTCGACCATCAGCCGGAGCTGGTCGTTGGCACGCTGCACGGCGGTGCCGAGCGAGGTGAGGATGTCGGATCCGGGTACGTCGTCGTCGAGCGCGACGATGGTGGAGATCACCTCGGAGCTGGCGACCTCACCGGCGGCCTGGCCGCCCATCCCGTCGGCGATCGCGAGCAGACGGGGACCGGCGTAGCCCGAGTCCTCGTTGCCCTCGCGGATCATGCCTTTGTGCGATCCGGCGGCGAAGCGCAGTGACAGACTCATGCGCACCTCGCCCGTCGGCTCCGGGTACATCCGCACGGTGCCCACCCTCCGGTCGGGAGCGCGCCGGGGTCCCTTGTGTGGACCGCCGCTGCGTGCTCGCTCCGCTCGCTCATTGTCGTACTACTTCCGCAGCTCGATGACGGTCTTGCCGATGCGGATCGGCGCGCCCAGCGGCACGGGCGTCGGGGTCGTCAGCCGGCTCCGGTCGAGATACGTGCCGTTGGTGGAGCCGAGGTCCTCGACGATCCACTGGCCGTCCCGGTCGGGGTAGATCCTGGCATGCCGGCTGGAAGCGTAGTCGTCGTCCAGCACGATGGTGCTGTCGTGCGCCCGGCCCAGGGTGATGGTCTGGCCCTGGAGCGCCACGGTGGTGCCCGTGAGGGTGCCCTCCGAGACGACCAGCTTGGACGGTGCGCCACGACGTTGCCGGCCGCCTGCGGCGGGCGCCTGCTGCTGGCGCTGCTGCGGAGGCGCGGCCTGTCGCGCGGCCTGCTGGGGCCTCGCGGCGTCCCTGCGCGAGCCGCGCTGTGTGACGCGCGTTCCGAACAGGTCGCTGCGGATGACCTGCACGGCCACGATCACGAACAGCCACAGTACGGCCAGGAAACCCAGCCGCATGACCGTGAGGGTCAGCTCTGACATTGCCCCCGCTTCACCCTTCGGCTTGCCGGTAAATGATGGTGGTGCTGCCCACGACGATCCGCGAGCCGTCGCGGAGCGTAGCGCGGGTTGTGTGCTGCCCGTCCACCACGATGCCGTTGGTGGACCCGAGATCCTGGATCGTCGAGGGCGTTCCGGTCCGGATCTCACAGTGCCGGCGCGATACGCCGGGGTCGTCGATCCGCACGTCGGCTTCAGTGCTGCGGCCCAGCACCAGCGTCGGGCGGGAGATCTGGTGGCGTGAGCCATTGATCTCGACCCAGTGCCGCATACGGCCACCCGCCGCCGGGCCGGCCGGGGGCCGGGCACCCATGGGTGCCATGCCCGGACGGCCGCCGGGCGGCGGCGCGGACGGCATGGGGGGAGCGGCCGAGGGCGGGTAGCCGTAGCCACCCTGGGCTCCGCGGGGGCCCGCCTGGGCGGGGCCCGCGGGGGCGCGCTCGGGAGACTGCTGACTGGCGGAGGAGGCGAGCGTACGGCTGCGGACCCGGTATAGACCGGTGTCGAGGTCGTCCGCCTTCTCCAGGTGGACCTTGATGGGGCCCATGAAGGTGTAACGCTGCTGCTTGGCGTAGTCGCGGACCATTCCGGCGAGCTCGTCGCCGAGCTGTCCGGAGTAGGGGCTGAGGCGCTCGAAGTCGGGCGTGCTCAGTTCGACGATGAAGTCGTTCGGGACGACGGTCCGGTCGCGGTTCCAGATCGTGGCGTTGTTGTCGCACTCGCGCTGCAGCGCTCCGGCGATCTCCACGGGCTGGACCTCGGACTTGAACACCTTGGCGAAGGTGCCGTTGACCAGACCTTCGAGACGCTGCTCGAACTTCTTCAGGACTCCCATGGGGCACCTCCTCCGTCGTTGCCGTCCTGGTACAGCTTGCTGTCGTCTTTCCGGCCCTGCTGGACCAGCCGGCCTACCCGGCCTTGCTGGTACTGCTTACTGATCGTATCCACGCGTCGGGAAATCGGCTGGTTCCCCCTGTCGGCACGGTCGACGGGTTGTCGACACCTTCCGAAGTCCCCTCCCGAAGTTCCCTGAGAGGCCCCTCTTCGAACTCTTCCCGGCACTGCTTCTGCCATGGATCGTAGAGGCGCCCCAGGACCAGTGTCCCGCACCTGACTGTGCGGCCCGTCCGACTCCTGGGGAGATGCGCTGGACCGGTACGAGGTTGATACGTGAACCGGTTCTGTCTGAAACGTGTGACGCGTGCCGGGACGCCGGTGACGAGGCGGCCGGCGCCGCCCGCCTCGCCGTCCGGGCCGGGAGGCCGGGCGGGGCAAGGGCACCGGGCCCGTGGGGACCGTGGCGGGCCGGGGTGCGGGGCGGCCGGTGCGCGGGCGGTAGGGGTGGGGAAAGGGATGTGATTCCACCCCTGACAGCGTGCTAATCTTCTGCATGTCGGAAGGCGCCCGCGGCCAAAGCGGGAGACGGAAGACACACCCAATGCGCGGGTGGCGGAATAGGCAGACGCGCTGGATTCAGGTTCCAGTGCCCGAAAGGGCGTGGGGGTTCAACTCCCCCCTCGCGCACCAGCCGAAAGCCCCTCAGGTCATCGACCTGAGGGGCTTTCGCGTTGTCCGGGGTGCTGTCTCCGCCGTACCCCCTCGGGGTGCTCCTGCCGTCCCTCCCTGGTGCTCGCGCGATGGCGCGCGCCGGGTGGTGCCGGTCGTCGAGGGTCGCGCGGACGGCCGGGAGCGCCGTGAAGTGTGACGATGCTCTCACGCAAGTGGTGGGGAATCGGCGGGGAGTTGGCGGGGCGGCGGCCGGTGAACGGGCGTTCACGGGCCCGAAGGCCAGTGAAGGGGTGCTCGTGGCCCCGAAGGCTCCTGGACGCGGCTGAGCCCCGCGGGGCGGGGTTTCCGGCCCTGCGGGGCTGTGCGCCGCCGTATCGGTCTTCGGCCGTACGGGCTGTGCGCCGCCGGACCGCCGGGCTGCGCCCGGTGGGCGGAGTGGTGGTCGTCGGGTGCCGTGATCAGGCGGCGAGGTGCGCCGCGACCTTCTTGGCCCGGGCGGCCGCCTCGTCCAGGGCCTTGCTCCGGGACGCCTCGAAGAGCGGGACCAGGTCGGCCATCGCCGGGTTGTGCGGGGCCATGGTGAGCTCCGGGACGATGAATTCGACGTCGAGGGCGAGCATGTCGCCCAGCACGGCCTCCAGGTAGTTCTGCACGTACTCGAAGCCCGCGCGCGGAGTGCCCTGCGCGTACGAGCCGCCACGGCTGGCGACGACCGTGACCGGGGTGCCCTTGAGCGTCGCGTCCTCGGACATGGCGGTGCGCCCGATGAGGATGACGTTGTCCAGCCATGCCTTGAGGGTCGAAGGGATGGAGAAGTTGTACATGGGGGCGCCGATCAGGATCGCGTCCGCGTTCTCCACCTCCTCGATCAGCTTCAGGCGTGCCGCGAAGGCCTCGGCCTGCCCGGGGGTGTGGGTGTCCGGCGCGGCGAAGCCGGCGGAGTGGGCATCGGCCGTGATGTGCGGCACGGGGTCCGCGGCGAGGTCGCGGTAGACGACCGTGCCGTCGGGGTGCTGCTCCCGCCAGGCCGCGCGGAAGGCGTCCGTCACGGTGCGCGAGACGGAGGCGCCGCCCGGGGTGGCGGACGAGTCGATGTGGAGGAGGGTGGCCATGATGATCTCCAGGCAAAAGGGGGCGTATGGGGTGGTGGCGCAGAGGCCGGGGCGGGTCGCGGTGGGTCGGCTCCGGGTGGGGAGCCGGAACCCGCGGTGCTTCGGTCCTGGGTGGTGGGGCTCCGGAGTCCCGGGTGGGCCGGGCCCCGGTGGACCTGGTCCCGGTGGGGTGAACCGGATCCGGGCAGAGCTGTGGCAGGAGTCGAGCCGTGAGCCGCCCTGGTGGGCTTCTCTTTCGTGCCTAACTAGAGATAACACAGTCACTTACTTTTTTTTATCCCCTTGTGGAGACGCAGTACCCTGAAGGCATGCCAGTACCGGGGAGCCACGACGCGGGGCCGTGCCAGAAGGTCGACGACGGCATGACCCGTGTCTTCACGCTGCTCGGAAAACGATGGACGGGTCTCGTCGTCTCGGTCCTGATGCAGCACCCCATCCACTTCGCCGACCTGCGCAGAGCCATCCCCGGCATCAGCGAGCGGATGCTCTCGGACCGGCTCACGGAGCTCGGCGCGGCCGGCCTGGTAGTGCGCAACGTCGACGAGGGCCCACCGCTGCGGGTCTGCTACGCCCTGACGGAGGCGGGCGCGGCGCTGGAACCGGCCCTCAAGGAGCTGGGTTCCTGGGCCGAGCGGTACCTGCCGGAGGGCGGGCCCTGCCGGGTGCGGTAGCGGGCCGGGTTCTGCCGGCTGTGGAGTGCGGTGCCGCACCGTCGGCCGGTCGGTGTGTGCGGGCTGGGAACACGGCTGCTCCCCGGGCGTCGGCGGAGTTGTCCACAGGGTCTGACGCGTTGTCGCGACCGGCTGTACGGTCAGCACGAGTTGATGTTCGTGCGCGGGGGAGGCGGTCGTGATGGCCGAGGTCGGTACAGCGGGGCCGGAGCGGCAGACGGCGCCGGAGCGACAGGAGACCAGTGCCGGGCAGGGCGCGGGCGAGTCCGTGCCGGAGCCCGGGGGACGGTCGGCGGCGGCCGAGGGCGGGCCGGCGGCCGAGGCGTTCGGGGCCCGGGGGTTCGCGGTTCCGGGGTTCGCCGCCTGGCCGGTGAAGGGCTCACCCAAGGAAGAGGGGAAGGCCCTGCGCGGGCGTGTTCCGCGTGCGGCGCACGCCGAGCTCCTGATGGACGCCGACCGGCCGGACGCCGTGACCGCGGTCGAGGAGTCCAACCGGGGCCGGATCCCCGGGCTCACCCCGATACGGGTCGGCAGGATGGCGGCCACACCCTTCGCGTTCCTGCGCGGCAGCGCCGGCCTCATGGCGTACGACCTCGCCCGCACCCCGATGTCCGGCGTGAGCGCCCAGATCTGCGGCGACGCCCACGCGGCGAACTTCGGCCTGTACGGGGACGCGCGCGGCGGTCTGGTCATCGATCTGAACGACTTCGACGAGACGGTGTACGGCCCCTGGGAGTGGGACCTCAAGCGGCTCGCCACCTCGCTCGTGCTCGCGGGCCGGGAGGCCGGCGCCGACGAGGACACCTGCCGCGCGGCCGCGCGCGACTGCGTGGGCGCGTATCGCCGCACCATGCGCCTGCTGGCCAAGCTGCCGGTGGCGGACGCCTGGAACGCCATCGCCGACGAGGAACTCGTCTCGCACACCGACGCCCACGACCTTCTCGGCACCCTGGAGCGGGTCTCCGAGAAGGCGCGGGCCAACACCAGCGGACGGTTCGCGGCCAAGTCGACCGAGGCTGTGGACGGCGGTGGCCGTCGCTTCGTCGACGCGGCACCCGTGCTGCGCCGCGTTCCTGACGAGGAGGCGGCCGCGGTCGCGGCGTCCCTGGAGCACTATCTGACGACGCTCTCCGAGGACCGCCTCCCCCTGCTCGCCCGCTACGCGGTGCACGACGTCGCCTTCCGCGTCGTCGGCACCGGCAGCGTCGGCACCCGCTCGTACGTCGTGCTGCTCCTGGACCACCGCGGCGAAGCCCTGGTCCTCCAGGTCAAGGAGGCCCGTGCCTCCGCACTGCTCCCGCACCTGGCGACCATCGGTCATCCGGTGCCCGAGGTGGCTCACGAAGGCCGCCGAGTCGTCCTCGGCCAGAAGCGCATGCAGGTCGTCAGCGACATCCTTCTCGGCTGGACCTCGGTCGACGGTCTGCCCTACCAGGTGCGCCAGTTCCGCAACCGCAAGGGCAGTGTCGATCCCGCGGCGCTGGCCGCCGACCACATCGACGACTACGGCCGTATGACCGGCGCCCTGCTGGCCCGCGCCCACAGCCACAGCGCCGACCCGCGCCTGATAGCCGCGTACTGCGGCAAGAACGAGGAGCTGGACGAGGCCGTCGCCTCCTTCGCCGTCGCCTACGCGGACCGCACGGAGGCGGACCACGCGGCCCTGACGGCGGCGGTGCGCAACGGACGGATCGCGTCGGAACCGGGGGTGTGACCGGGGAGCGCGGCGGCCGGCGCCGGTCCGGTAGCGGTGCGGGTCCGGTGTCGGCGCCAGGGTCTGCGTTGGTCCCGTGCCGGCGCCAGGGTCTGCGTTGGTCCGGTGACTGTGCTGGTGCCTGTGATGGTGCTGGTGCTGGTTTCGGCGGTCGGGATGATCGGGGTGGTTGGGGTCATTGGGGTCGTTGTGGCCGGTCAGGTGGCTGTAGGGGCGGGGAAGGCAGTGAGCCCCGGGGGAGTGTGGCCTACGCTGGTCGGGTGACGACCCCGGAAGCCGATCAGAGCCAGTCCGAGCCCGCCTTCGAGGGGGGCCGGGAACACTCCGGTGCCCCGGAGGGCGAGACGCCCTACGCCGTCCCCGGCGACGACGGCCGCACCACGGACGCGGAGGGCGCGGACGCCGCTTCCGGCACCCCGTCCGGCTCCCAGCCCGGCTCCCGGACGGCGGAACAGGGCGAGGAGCAGCCCCAGGAGCAGGGCGAGGCTCGGGCCGATGACGGCCGGAGCCCGGCTCCGGCCGGGCAGGACCGGCCCGAGGCGCGCCTCGAGCGGGCCGTGCGAGCGGCCGAGCAGGCGCTGATCGAGTTCGAGATCGCCGTGGAGACCTTCCGCGTCGAGGTCGACAATTTCTCCCGCCTGCACCACCAGAAGCTCGGCCCCATGTACTCCCGGCTCGACGAACTGGACGCCCAGATCGCCGAGGCGCGGGCCGCGCTCACCGGTGACCCGGAGGACATATTCAAGGCGCACGAGGCACGGGCGCGGGTCATGCCCATGCCCGGGGTCGAGGAGCTGTTCCACGGCTGGATGGACTCGGACGGCCTGTTCCCCGAGGCCGTGGCCATGCTCACGGACCAGCCCGTACGGCCCCCGCAGCGCGTGCGTCCCAGCGAGGAGGCCCGCAAGCTCTTCCGCGAGCTGGTCCGCAAGGCCCACCCGGATCTCGCGCAGGACGACAACGAGCGCAAGCGGCGTGACGAGTTCATCGCCCGTGTGAACACCGCGTACGCCAGGGGCGACGAGGCGTTGCTGCGGGAGCTGGCCGCGGAGTGGGCCGCCGGTCCCACGCCCGAGGAGTGGAAGCCGAGCCGGAGCGAGGAGCTCTACGCCCGCCTCGAATGGCTCTCCCAGCGCAAGGAGATGCTCACCCTCGTCGCCCGCGAGCTGGAGGAGAGCGCCATCGGCGCCATGCTCAAGCTGGCCCCGGAGGACCCGGACCGTCTCCTGGAGGAGATCGCCGAACAACTGATCACGCAGGTCGGCGAGCGCGAGCACGAGCTGGCGACGCTGATCGCCCAGGCTCCCTGAGCTTCACCGGCGCGGTCGGGTAGCGTCGGAGGCATGAGTTTCGGAGCTGGTGTGCCCACGGTCGGGGTCGACAATCTCGCGGTCGACGACTTCCTGCTGGACGTCCGGGAGGACGACGAGTGGGAGGCAGGTCACGCCGAGGGTGCCCTGCACATCCCCATGAGCCACTTCGTCGCCCGGTTCGGCGAGCTGACCGAGGCGGCGCCGCAGGACGGCCGGGTCAACGTGATCTGCCGCTCCGGCGGGCGTTCGGCCCAGGTCACCATGTACCTGGTCCAGCAGGGCATCGAGGCCGCGAACGTCGAGGGCGGCATGCAGACCTGGGAGGCCGTCGGCCGTCCGGTCGTGAACACGAAGGGCGAGCCCGGCTTCGTGCTCTAGCCGGAGCCCGCCCACCCCGGGGCGACGGCTGCCGGCCGGCCCCGCCCACCCTGCCCGGGAACGGGAATGCCTGGAGCGCCGGGCCCGGTCACCCCGGGGTGTGCCCGGTCACCCCAGGGTGTGGGCCGCCAGCAGGTCGCCCAGGGCTTCCTCGTGTGCCGCGGCCGGGCCGAGTGACAGTTCCAGGTGCTTGGCCCAGGCGTGGTACCGGTGCAGCGCGTACTCGGTGTCGGCGCCGAACCCTCCGTGCAGATGCTGGGCGGTCTGCACGACCCGGCGGACCCCTTCGGACGCCCAGATCTTGGCGACGGCCACATCACCCGCGGCCGGGAGCGCGCCGCCGGCTCCCGTGCTGACCCGCCACGCGGCCTGCCAGAGCGTCGCCTCCATGGCCCGCAGGTCGATGTAGCGGTCGGCGGCCTGGACGGCGACCGCCTGGAACGTGGCGACGGGGAACCCGAACTGCTCCCGCTTGCTCGTGTACGCGCTCGTCATCCGGAGCACCTCCTCCCCGAGCCCGAGCGCCAGTGCGCAGGTGCCGGTGGCCAACAGGTCGCGCAGCCACTCCCACGCCCCCGGGGTATCGATGACATGCCGGCCGGCGATCCGGGCGGACTCCAGGCGCAGTTCGCCGAGCCGCTCGCCGGTCGTGGAGATCTGCTCGGCGAGCACGGCGCCTTCGTGGTCGCGGGGAACCAGGGCGAGGACGGTCCGGTCGGCGTCCGTGTGCGCGGGCACGACGACGAAGTCGGCGTCCAAGGCCCAGGGGACCGCCGTCTGCACGCCGTCCAGGATCCATCCGGCGCCGTCCCGCCGCGCGGTCACGGCGCGTTCGGCCGGGTCGTGCCCGGTCCTGCCGTTGGCGGCGACGGTCAGCACGAGTTCACCCCGGCCGGCCCGCGCCGGCAGTTCCGCCCTCAACTCCTCGCCGCCGTAGCGCCGTACGGCCGCGGTCGCCGCGCTGTTCTCCAGCAGCGGCACCCGTGCCAGCACCTTCGCCGACTCCCGCAGCACGAGACACAGTGCGATCGCGTCGAGGCCCGCCCCGCCGGCCTCCTCGTCGAGCAGCAGACTCAGCAGGTCCGCGTCGGCGAGCCTCGCCCACAGGGGCCGGTCGAAGTCCTCGGCGACGGAGCCCGCGGTGAGCGCGGGACTGGGCACCCCGTCGGGGGCGACCCCGGCGAACACCCCCTGCGCCGCTTCGACCGCCGCCTGCTGCTCCTCGGTGAAGGTGAAGTCCACGATCCCGTCCTCCCGTGCACGCACCGGACCAACGACCAGGCGGACAGCCTGATCTGACGGTGCGTCAACATAGAACAGGTTCTATGAGAAGGGAACGGCCGACGATCGGCCACTCCTCCCCGGCGGCCGAGTCCTTCCCGGTGGCCGACGACTTTCCCCGAGGTCGTTTCTCAGCGGTCGAAGCCTCTCCCGGCGGTCGAAGTCCGGCTCAGCGGTCGAAGTCCAACTCGACCTTCTCCGTGGCGGGGTGAGACTGGCAGGCCAGTACGTACCCGGCCTCCGTCTCCTCCGGTTCCAGCGCGAAGTTGCGGTCCATCCGCACCTCGCCCGAGACGAGGAACGCCCGGCAGGTGCCGCACACGCCGCCCTTGCAGGCGTAGGGAGCGTCCGGACGGTTGCGCAGGACCGCGTCCAGCAGCGACTCGCCGTCCTGGACGGGCCAGGTGCCGCCGCGTCCGTCGAGCCGTGCGGTGACCGTGCTGTGCGCGGGAGCCGGTACGGCGGAAGGAGTCGTCGTGACGGCGTCCACGTGGAAGATCTCCTCGTGGACGCGTGTCCGGGACACCCCGAGCCCACGAAGCGTGCGCTCGGCGCCCTGGACGAGCCCCATCGGCCCGCACAGGAACCACCCCGCCACCCGGTCCACGGGCAGCAGCGCCGGAAGCAGCGCGGTGAGCCGCTCCTCGTCGAGGCGGCCGGACGGCAGCCCGGCCTGCTGTTCCTCGCGGGAGAGGACGGTCACGAGCTGGAACCGCTGCGGATAGCGGTCCTTGAGGTCGGCGACCTCTTCCAGGAACATCGTCGAGGCCGACGTACGGTCGCTGCGGATCAGGCAGAAGCTCGCGTCCGGCTCCCGCGCCAGCAGGGTCGAGACGATCGACAGCACCGGGGTGATCCCGCTGCCGCCCACCACCGCCGCGTACAGGCCGGGCGAGGGCTCCAGCGTGAAGCGTCCCGCCGGGATCATCACCTCCACCTCGTCGCCGACGGCGATCTCCTTGAGCGCGTACGTCGAGAAGGCGCCTCCGTCGACCAGGCGCACGCCGACCTTCAGGGCGCGCGGCGCCTCACCGTCGGGGGAGGGCGCCGCCGAGCAGATGGAGTACGTGCGGCGGATCTCCGTGCCGTCGACCGTGCGGCGCAGGGCCAAGTGCTGGCCGGCGGCGTGCCGGTAGTCCTCGCGCAGTTCCGCGGGCACCGCGAAGGTCAGGGCCACGGAGTCGTCGGTGATCCGGTCGACCGCGGCCACCGTGAGCGGGTGGAAGCGGGCCATCACAACTCCTTGAAGTGGTCGAACGGTTCGCGGCAGGACAGACAGCGGCGCAGCGCCTTGCACGCGGTGGAGGAGAAGCGGCTGAGCAGTTCGGTGTCGGCCGATCCGCAGGCCGGGCAGCGGACGGGTTCCGGTTCGTCCGTGACCGTCCGGGTCGGACCCAGGTCGAGGGCCACCGGTCCGGCGGGAGCGCCGCCGCGCGGGGGCGCTATCCCGAACTCCCGCAGTTTGCGGCGGCCTTCGTCCGAGATGTCGTCGGTCGACCAGGCGGGGCTGAGCACGGTGCGCACGGACACCTCGCGGATGCCGTGTTCGTGGAGCACCCGCTCGATGTCCATGGACATGGCCTCGACGGCCGGGCAGCCGGTGTAGGTCGGGGTCAGTTCGACCTCGACGCTGTCCGTGCCGCGGACGTGGACGGCGCGCAGGACGCCGAGGTCGTCCAGGGTGAGAACGGGCAGTTCGGGGTCGAGCACGGAGCCGGCCAGCCTGCGCAGTTCCTCCTCCAGGGCGGTCGTCGTCACCATGACGCCCCCGGGTGGCTGCGGTGCAGGTGCTGCATCTCGGCGATCATCCGCCCGAAGGACTCGGTGTGCAGGCCCTGGCGTCCGGCGCCGGCCGTCCAGGCCCCGGCCTGCGGTCCTTCGGGGACGGTCAGTGTGGCCCGGCGCAGCGTGGCTTCCACGGACTCCGCCCAGGCGGAGCGGAGGCCGTCCCAGTCGATGCCGACGCCGTCGAGCGGCTGGAACATCTCACCGGTGAAGCGCCACAGCGCCTGGCAGGCGCGGCCCATCCGCTCGTGGCTCTCGTCCGTGCCGTCGCCGAGGCGCAGGGTCCACTGCTCGGCGTGGTCCTGGTGGTAGGCGACCTCCTTGACGGCCTTGGCGGCGAGGGGAGCGAACTCGCTGTCCCCCGAGGCCAGTTGCGCGTAGAGAAGCCGCTGGTAGGTCGAGAAGTAGAGCTGCCGGGCGATGGTGTGCGCGAAGTCGCCGTTCGGCTGCTCGACGAGCTGGAGGTTGCGGAAGGCGCGCTCCTCGCGGAGGTAGGCCAGCTCGTCCTCGTCGCCGGCCATGGACAGCAGGACCCGGGCCTGGCCGAGCAGATCCAGCGCGATGTTGGCCAGGGCGACGTCCTCTTCGAGGACGGGCGCGTGGCCGGCCCACTCCCCCAGCCGGTGCGAGAGCACCAGGGCGTCGTCGCCGAGGGCCAGGGCGGCCGCGGTGTTCACGGTGAGCGTCACAGGTGCTTCACCCCTTCCGGGATCTCGTAGAACGTCGGGTGGCGGTAGGGCTTGTCCGCGGACGGCTCGAAGAACGGGTCCTTCTCGTCGGGCGAGGAGGCCGTGACGGCGGCCGACGGGACGACCCAGATCGAGACGCCCTCGCCGCGGCGGGTGTACAGATCGCGGGCGTTGCGCAGCGCCAGCTCGGCGTCAGGCGCGTGCAGGCTGCCGGCGTGGGTGTGCGACAGACCCCGGCGCGAGCGCACGAAGACCTCCCACAGCGGCCAGTCGGTGTTCGTCATGCTCGGGTCGCTCCTGTCTCACCGGTCGTGCTCGTCGAGCCGACGGTCCCGCTCGTGTGCTTGTCCGCGTACGCCGCGGCAGCCTCCCGCACCCAGGCGCCCTCCTCGTGGGCGCGCCGGCGCTGGGTGATCCGCTGGTCGTTGCACGGGCCGTTGCCCTTGAGGACCTCCCAGAACTCCGTCCAGTCGATGGCGCCGAAGTCGTGGTGTCCCCGCTCCTCGTTCCACACGAGGTCCGGGTCGGGCAGGGTCAGGCCGAGGGATTCGGCCTGGGGCACGGCGATGTCGACGAAGCGCTGGCGCAGCTCGTCGTTCGAATGGCGCTTGATCTTCCACGCCATCGACTGGGCGGAGTGCGAGGACTCGTCGTCGGGCGGGCCGAACATCATCAGGGAGGGCCACCACCAGCGGTCGACGGCGTCCTGCGCCATCGCGTGCTGTTCGGGGGTGCCCTGGCTCAGGGCCAGCAGCAGTTCGTACCCCTGGCGCTGGTGGAAGGACTCCTCCTTGCACACACGGATCATGGCGCGCGCGTACGGGCCGTACGAGCAGCGGCACAGGGGGACCTGGTTGGTGATCGCCGCGCCGTCCACGAGCCAGCCGATGGCGCCGACGTCCGCCCAGGTCAGCGTCGGGTAGTTGAAGATCGACGAGTACTTCTGGCGGCCGGAGTGCAGCTTGTCCAGCAGTTCGTCGCGGCCGACGCCGAGCGTCTCGGCCGCGCTGTACAGGTACAGCCCGTGTCCCGCCTCGTCCTGGACCTTCGCCATGAGGATCGCCTTGCGGCGCAGGGAGGGCGCGCGCGTGATCCAGTTGGCCTCGGGCTGCATGCCGATGATCTCGGAGTGGGCGTGCTGCGCGATCTGGCGGACCAGGGTGGAGCGGTAGGCGTCGGGCATCCAGTCGCGGGGCTCGATGCGTTCGTCGGCCGCCACGGCGGCGTCGAAGACGACCTCGTACGCCGCTGTGCGCGCCGCTTCGTCGGCGGCTTCGTCCGCTTGTGTGCGGGCCGTGTGGTGCGCTGATGCTGTCGCCATGCGGTCCCCCTCGACCTCTCGCTCCCGACCGACCGATCGTTCGGTCCATTCGCAACAATGGTCGGTCGAGCGCCGTACGGTGTCAACCGCTGTGGACAACTCGTAGGCGTCGGCGTGCCCCGGTGTGACAGATGGGGCTGTGCCGGAGGCCCGGCTCTGATTACGGTTCGCTTGCGCACGTCGTGGTGCGGTGCGACGTGACGGTACGGTGCCCGCAGTCCGGTGGCCGGCAGTCGGATCCGGGATCGTGGATCGGGGCGGGATGGACGCGAGGCACGAGGGCTCTGAGCGGGGGCGGGGTTCGGCCGCGCCCGAGGGGGGAGCGCCCGAAGGCGCGCCCGGCGTCACCGGCGATACGCCGTTGCCCGGCCCGCGACCGGCCGACGAGGCGGCGCCCGACCCGGCGCCCGAGGCGACCGGGCCCGACACCGGGGCAGCCGAGGAGGACGCGGCGGACCCCTCCGCGGAGCCGGAGAGCCCGGAATCAGGGGCTGTCGCCTCCGCGGCCTCTCAGGAGTCCATGTCCGCGTCTCACGCTCCCGCGCTCCCTGAGGAGCTCACATCCGCGTCCGTCGCTCCCGCGCTCCCTGAGGAGCCCACGTTCGCGCCCACGGGCCTCGACGGGACCGAATCCGGTACGACGGCACCCCTGGGGTACCCCGGAGAAGTCGGCCTTCCGGGGGACGGGGTGCCCGCGGGACTCGCGGCGCTGTCCCTGCGCTCTCAGATCGCCGCCGCCCTCGCCCTGGCGGTCGTGGCCGTCGTCGCCTGTGCGCACCTCGGGATGGTGTTCCTGCATGTCGCGCCGTCGAACACGGTGACGAAGCAGCACGGCCGCGCGATCGACGACTGGATCTACCCCGAGTTCGAGCAGAACTGGAAGCTCTTCGCCCCCAACCCGTTGCAGCAGGACATCGCGGTCCAGGTCCGCGCCCTGGTCCGCACCGAGGACGGCACCAGCCGCGAGACCGGCTGGTACGACCTGTCCGCGCTCGACGGACTGGCCATCGACGGGAATCCGCTGCCGAGCCACACCCAGCAGAACGAACTGCGCCGTGCCTGGGACTTCTACGCCGCCACGCACGACGGCGAGAACCGTGCCGTGGGCCTGCGCGGCGATCTCTCGGAGCACTATCTGCGCCGTATCGGCGTCCTGCGCCTCCATCGCGAGCAGGCGGGCGGCGAGGCCGCCGTCATCGAACGCCTCCAGTTCCGCTCCCTCACCACCGACGTGCCGCCTCCACGGTGGAGCGACGAGAAGGTGTCCACCCGGCCCGTCGTCCGTGAGCTGCCCTGGTGGGCCGTTCCCGCCGGCGACCGCGCGGACGGGCTGACGGAGGCGAGTGCCCGATGAACCGATTCGCTCCCACGCTCGCGCGCGGCATCGTCCGGGTCACCGAGTCCGCCCTCGGTCCGTACCAGACCGCCGTGATCCGTATCGGCTTGGCCGCCACCTGGCTGCTGTTCCTGCTGCGCGAGTACCCCCACCGCCAGGAGATGTACGGGCCCGACGCGCCCTGGAGCTGGGACCTCGCCCGGCAGCTCGTCGCGAGCAACCACGCCTTCACGGTCCTGTTGTGGTCCGACAGCCGGTTGTGGTTCGAGACCGTCTACGCCGTCGCCGTCCTCGCCGCCGCCCTGTTGCTGGTGGGATGGCGGACCCGCGCGGTGTCCGTGGTCTTCATGATCGGCGTGCTGTCCCTGCAGAACCGCAGTGTCTTCGTCGGGGACGGCGGGGACAACGTCCTCCACCTGATGGCGATCTACCTGGTGTTCACGCGCTGCGCCCAGGTGTGGTCCCTCGACGCGCGGCGGGAGCGTCACGACCGCGAGACGCCCGCGCGGGGCGAGTGGACCGGGCCGGACCGAGCGGGCCCGATGCTGTGGGCGGGGCTCGGGATCGCGCTGGCGGTGGCGACGGGCGCGGGGCGGATCGACGGGGGTTTCCTGGGCGGCTGGCTCGCGGTCTTCTGGGGGCTGTGGGCGGCGCAGGGGCTGTGGCGGGCCGTCGGCCGTTTCGCCCGCACCGCGGAGCCGCGCGTCCTGCTGGACATCGTCGCCAACCTCGTGCACAACGCCGCCCTGATGATCATCATGGCCGAGGCGTGCCTGATCTACGCGACGGCGGGCTGGTACAAGATCCAGGGTTCGCGCTGGCAGGACGGCACCGCCGTCTACTACCCGCTCCACCTGCAGTCCTTCTCCCCGTGGCCGGCGCTGTCCGACCTGATGTCCGCGCACGGCACGATCGTGATGCTGGTGACGTACGGGACGGTCGTCGCACAGGTCGCCTTCCCCTTCACCCTGTTCAACCGGCGGGTCAAGAACGTCCTGCTGGCGGTCATGATGACCGAGCACGCGGTGATCGCCGTGGTCCTCGGGCTGCCGTTCTTCTCGCTCGCGATGATCGCCGCGGACTCCGTGTTCCTGCCCACGTCCTTCCTGCGGTACCTGGGCGGACGGGTGGCACGCGCGCGGGACAGGCTGTTTTCCGGCCGCGGCCGTACGCTCCCGGGGCCCCGGGAGCCGGAACCGGGCGCTCAGGAGGAGCCCGGGCACACGCACGTAGGCTTCACCGCATGAACGACCCGGTATGTGTCTGGCGCCAGCTCCGCGACGACTCCGTCCTGCTCGACGGCTTCCACGCCCTCAAGCACGCGGTGCGCTTCGGGGCGCGGATCCCGGTCGCCGTCACGACCGACCGGACGGCGGTCCTCGAACTGGCCGGCGAACTCGCCCCCGACGTGCGCGCCGCGCTCGACGAGCTGCTGACCGAGGTCCCCGAGCCGGCGTTCACGGCACTCGTGCCGCGACCGCATCCCACCTCGGTGGCGGCTCTCGCCGTACGTCCCTCACGCGCCGCCAACCTGGAGGCGCTGGCCCGCGCGCCGCGCACCGCGCCCGTGGTCGTCCTCGACGATCCGCGCAACCTCGGCAACGCGGGGGCGGTCATCCGGCTCGCGGCGGGCTTCGGCGCGACCGGGGTGGTCACGACGGGCACGCTCGACCCCTGGCACCCCACCGTCGTACGCGGCGGGGCGGGCCTGCACTACGCGACCGCCGTGGAGCGCCTGAGCGTGGACGAACTGCCGGCGGGCCCGGTGTTCGCGCTCGACCCCGAGGGCGAGGACATCCGGGGGACGAAGCTTCCCGACGACGCCCTGCTCGCCTTCGGCTCGGAGCGCAGCGGGCTGTCCGCCGAACTGCGCTCCCGGGCCGACCACCTGGTCTCGCTGCCGATGCGCCCCCAGGTCTCCAGCTACAACCTCGCGACCAGTGTGGCCATGACGCTGTTCCACTGGAGCGCCACCGGGGACGTACCGGCTTAGACGCCCGAAGGGCTTCGGGTCTCACGCCTCCCGGCGTACCTCGATCACCCGGAAGCGGTTCGCCACGAACGCCCCGTCGCACAGCGCCGCGTTGGCCGCGGCGTTGCCGCCGGAGCCGTGGAAGTCCGAGAACGCGGACGTCTGGTTGACGTAGACCCCGCCCGTGAGGTTCAGGGAGAGCTGGGCGCACTCCTCCAGGCAGGCCTCCTGCACCTCGCGCTCGAACGCCTCGTCGGTGGTGTACGCGCCGACGGTCATCGCGCCCTTGTCCCGCGTGGTGTGCCGCAGGAGCTCCACGGCCTCCGCGGCCGAGTCGACCGCGACGGCGAACGAGACCGGACCGAAGCACTCGCTCAGGTAGGCGGCCTCGTCGTCGCTCCCGGCGTTCTCCCAGAACTTGCGCGCGCCGTCGAGCTTCACGATCAGCGGTGAGCGCACGACGGCACCCGGGAACTCCGGGTTGTCGATCTGCCGCGAGGGCAGTGCGACCTCGCCGAGACCGGCGGCGGCCTCCAGCCGGGCCTTGACGTCCGGGTTCACGATGGCGCCGAGCAGCGCGTTCGCGCGGGCGTCGTCGCCGAGGAGTCCGCCGACCGACTTCGCGAGATCGGCCACCACCTCGTCGTAGGACTTGTGGCCCTCGTCCGTGGAGACGCCGTCGCGCGGGATCAGCAGGTTCTGCGGGGTGGTGCACATCTGGCCGCTGTAGAGCGACAGGGAGAACGCCAGATTGGACAGCATCCCCTTGTAGTCGGCGGTCGACTCCACGATCACCGTGTTGACGCCGGCCTTCTCCGTGTAGACCTGCGCCTGGCGGGCGTTGGCCTCCAGCCAGTCGCCGAAGGCGGTGGAGCCGGTGTAGTCGATGATGCGGATCTCGGGGCGGGTGGCCAGCGTCTTGGCGATGCCCTCGCCGGGACGCTCGGCGGCGAGCGCCACCAGGTTCGGGTCGAAGCCCGCCTCGGCGAGCACCTCGCGCGCGACCTGCACGGTGAGCGCGAGCGGGAGCACCGCGCGCGGGTGGGGCTTCACCAGGACCGCGTTGCCCGTGGCCAGCGAGGCGAACAGACCCGGATAGCCGTTCCACGTCGGGAACGTGTTGCAGCCGATCATCAGCGCGATGCCGCGCGGGACGGGCGTGAACTGCTTGGTGAGCGCGAGCGGGTCGCGCTTGCCCTGAGGCTTGCTCCACTCCGCGGTGTCGGGGGTGCGGACCTGCTCCACATAGGCGTAGGCCACCGCCTCCAGGCCGCGGTCCTGCGCGTGCGGGCCGCCCGCCTGGAACGCCATCATGAAGGCCTGGCCGCTGGTGTGCATGACCGCGTGCGCGAACTCGTGCGTGCGGTCGCTGATCCGCTTGAGGATCTCCAGACAGACCACCGCGCGGATCTCCGCGCCCGCGTCGCGCCAGGCGCGCTGCCCCGCGCGCATGGCGGGCAGCAGCGTGTCGATGTCCGCGTGCGGGTACGTGACGCCGAGCTCGATGCCGTACGGAGACACCTCGCCCCCGACCCAGTCGTCCGTGCCGGGCTGGTCCAGATCGAGCCGGGTGCCCAGCAGGGCGTCGAAGGCGGCCTTGCCCTCGGCCATGCCCAGGCTGCCGTGCTCGCCGTACGCCTTGGGGTGCTCGGGATGCGGGGACCAGTACGCGCGCGTGCGGATCGCTTCCAGCGCCTGATCCAGGGTCGGCCGGTGCTTGGCGATCAACTGGTGCGCGGTGAGTTCGGCGGCCATCAAGGACCAACTCCTTGTCTCAAGAGCTCCTCGTCGAGCTCGCGAGCTGGGCAGGAATGGACAGTCAGGGTTAGAGTAACCGAACGATCGGTCGGGACAAGGGGGTCCGCCGCATCCGTGGAAAACGTCGTGCGGGAGGATCGCGCACATGACAGCACTCGACCTCAGCAGCCCCGTGGCAGTCGTCGGCACCGGCACCATGGGCCAGGGCATCGCCCAGGTCGCGCTGGTGGCCGGCCACCCCGTGCGGCTCTACGACGCCGCTCCCGGGCGTGCCGCGGCGGCGGCCGAAGCGATCGGCGCCCGTCTCGACCGGCTCGTCGCGAAGGACCGGCTCACCGGCGCCGACCGGGACGCCGCGCGCGCCCGTCTCCAGCCGGCCGTGAGCCTCACCGACCTCGCGGACTGCGCGCTCGTCATCGAGGCGGTGCTCGAAGAACTCGACGTCAAGCAGCGGCTGTTCGGCGAGCTTGAGGACATCGTCGGGGACGACTGCCTGCTGGCCACCAACACCTCCTCGCTGTCCGTCACGGCCATCGGCGGCGCGCTGCGCAATCCGGGCCGCCTCGTCGGGCTGCACTTCTTCAACCCGGCGCCGCTGCTGCCGCTCGTGGAGGTCGTCTCCGGGTTCGCGACCGACGTCACCTCGGCCACGCGTGCCTACGAGACGGCGCGCGCCTGGGGCAAGACGCCCGTCGCCTGCGCGGACACGCCCGGTTTCATCGTCAACCGCATGGCGCGGCCCTTCTACGCCGAGGCTTTCGCGGTCCACGAGTCCCAGGCCGCCGACCCCGCCACCATCGACGCGGTCCTGCGCGAGTCCGGCGGTTTCCGGATGGGCGCCTTCGAACTCACCGACCTGATCGGCCAGGACGTCAACGAGTCCGTCACCCACTCCGTGTGGCGTTCCTTCTTCCAGGACGTGCGCTTCACGCCCTCGCTGGCCCAGCGACGGCTCGTCGAGTCGGGCCGGCTCGGCCGGAAGGCAGGGCATGGCTGGTACGACTACGGAGACGGCGCCGAACCCTCCGAGCCGCACACCGCGGAGAAGGCGCAGCCGCCCGCCTACGTCGTGGCCGAGGGCGATCTGGGCCCCGCCGCCGAGATCCTCGCGCTGATCCGTGAGGCGGGCATCCGGGTCCGGGAGGACGAGGAGGACCACGGCACCCGTCTGGTGCTGCCGAGCGGCGGCCAACTGGTCCTCGCCGACGGCCAGACCTCCGTCGAGTTCCGCGACGTCGTCTACTTCGACCTCGCGCTCGACTACCGCAAGGCCACCCGGATCGCCCTGTCGACGTCCCAGGACACCGCTCCCCAGACGCTCTCGGAGGCCGTCGGCCTCTTCCAGGCGCTGGGCAAGGACGTCAGCGTGATCGGGGACTGCCCCGGCATGATCGTCGCCCGCACGGTGGCCCGGATCGTCGACCTCGCGCACGACGCGGTCGCCAAGGGCGTGGCCACCGAGGAGGACATCGACACCGCGATGCGCCTCGGCGTCAACTACCCCCTCGGCCCCTTCGAGTGGAGCCGCAGGCTCGGCGCCGACTGGGCGTACGACGTCCTGGACGAGCTGCACGTGCGCGACCCCTCCGGGCGCTACGCCCCGTCGCTGGCGCTCTACCGCCACGCGTACGGCAACGAGAAGCGGGAGGGTGCCCAGTGACCACCGCCAAGCGGGACACGTACACCCCCGAGACCCTGCTCTCCGTCGCCGTCCAGGTCTTCAACGACCGCGGCTACGACGGCACCTCCATGGAGCATCTCTCCAAGGCCGCCGGTATCTCCAAGTCGTCGATCTACCACCATGTCTCGGGCAAGGAGGAGCTGCTGCGGCGCGCGGTGAGCCGGGCGCTGGACCGCCTCTTCGAGATCCTCGACGAGGAGCACGCGCGCGTGGGACGGGCCGTGGAGCGCCTGGAGTACGTGGTGCGGCGCATGGTCGAGGTGCTCACCTCCGAGCTGCCCTACGTGACGCTGCTCCTGCGGGTGCGCGGCAACACGGACACCGAGCGGTGGGCCCTGGAGCGGCGCCGCGACTTCGACCACAGGGTCGCCGAGCTTCTGAAGGCGGCGGCCGCGGACGGGGACGTACGCGGCGACGTCGAGGTCCGGCTCGCGACCCGGCTGGTCTTCGGAATGATCAACTCGCTCGTGGAGTGGTACCGCCCCGACGCGCGGGGCATGGGCGCGCGCGAAGTGGCCGACGCCGTGGTGGTGCTGGTCTTCGGAGGGCTACGGCAGGAGCACTGAGAGCGCCTGCGGGGTCGGGGCCGGGCCGGCCGTGCGGGCCGGTGCTGGCGGCGTCAGGCCTCCGGTTCCAGGTCCTCCTCCTCGAAGACCAGCAGCGTCCTGCTGCTGAGCACCTCCGGGATGGCCTGGAGCCGGGTGAGCACCAGCTCGCGCAGCGCCCGGTTGTCCGGGGTGTGCACCAGCAGAAGGACGTCGAAGTCGCCGCCCACCAGGGCGATGTGCGAGGCCCCGGGCAGCACCCTCAGCCGCTCCCGCACCGTGCGCCAGGAGTTCTGCACGATCTTGAGGGTGATGTACGCCGACGTGCCCTGCCCCGCGCGTTCGTGGTCGACGCGTGCCCCGAAGCCGCGGATCACACCGTCGTCGATGAGCCGGTTGATCCGCGCGTAGGCGTTGGCCCTCGAGACATGGACCCGCTCGGCCACGGAACGTATGGAGGCACGGCCGTCCGCCTGCAGCATGTGCAGGATGTCCTGGTCGATCGCGTCGAGCGGACGGGCGGGCGGAGCGGAGGGCCCGGCCTCCGGCGGCTCGGCCATTTGTTCAGGTGCCATGTCCCCCCGCCTCCCTACCATGGACGTACTGCATCCATCTCAGGCTGCGCAGAACCGTTTGTCCACAGCCTGGCGGCGCCTGTAGCCAAAATGTGCCGACGACCGAACAATCGGTAGGTGAGGCGCATCACACCCGTGATGCGTCCGAAGCCGCTCCCACGAGGAGGTGCCGTCATGACGGTCATGGAGCAGCGAGGGGCCTACCGGCCCACGCCGCCGCCCGCCTGGCAGCCCCGCACCGACCCCGCGCCGTTGCTGCCCGACGCGCTGCCCCACCGCGTCCTCGGCACCGACGCGGCCGCGAAGGTCGATCCGGCCCTGCTGCGCCGTCTGCACACGGAACTGGTCCGTGGCCGCCGGTACAACGTCCAGGCCACCGCGCTCACCAAGCAGGGCCGTCTCGCCGTGTACCCGTCCAGCACCGGACAGGAGGCCTGCGAGGTCGCCGCCGCGCTCGTGCTGGAGGAGCGCGACTGGCTCTTCCCCAGCTACCGCGACACCCTCGCCGCGGTCGCCCGCGGCCTCGACCCCGTCCAGGCGCTCACCCTCCTGCGCGGCGACTGGCACACCGGCTACGACCCGCACGAGCACCGCATCGCGCCCCTGTGCACCCCGCTCGCGACCCAGCTCCCGCACGCCGTGGGCCTCGCGCACGCCGCCCGCCTCAAGGGCGACGACGTGGTCGCACTCGCCCTGGTCGGCGACGGCGGCACCAGCGAGGGCGACTTCCACGAGGCGCTGAACTTCGCCGCCGTGTGGCAGGCGCCCGTCGTCTTCCTCGTACAGAACAACGGCTTCGCCATCTCCGTCCCGCTCGCCAAACAGACCGCCGCCCCGTCGCTGGCCCACAAGGCCGTCGGCTACGGGATGCCGGGCCGCCTGGTCGACGGCAACGACGCGGTGGCCGTGCACCAGGTCCTGAGCGAGGCCATCGCCCACGCGCGCGCGGGCGGCGGTCCCACCCTCGTCGAGGCCGTGACGTACCGCATCGACGCCCACACCAACGCCGACGACGCCACCCGCTACCGCGTGGACGCCGAGGTCGAGACCTGGCGCGCCCACGACCCCGTCGCGCTGGTGGAGCGCGAGCTGACCGAGCGCGGCCTGCTCGACGAGGCCGCCCTGCAGGCGGTGCGCGACGACGCCGAGGCGATGGCCGCGGACCTGCGCGAACGCATGAACCAGGACGCGGTGCTCGACCCCATGGATCTGTTCGCCCATGTGTATGCCCAGCCCACTCCTCAACTGCTTGAGCAGGAGAGCCAGCTGAGAGCGGAGCTGGACGCCGAGGCGGACGGCACGCTCGGAGCGGGCCCACACGGCCCGGAAGGAGCCGGGCGATGACCACGGTTGCCCTCAAACCGGCCACCATGGCGCAGGCGCTCGGGCGCGCCCTGCGCGACGCCATGGCAGCCGACCCCTCCGTCCACGTCCTGGGCGAGGACGTCGGCACCCTCGGCGGCGTCTTCCGCGTCACCGACGGACTCGCCAAGAAGTTCGGCGACGACCGCTGCACGGACACCCCCCTCGCCGAGGCGGGCATCCTCGGCGCGGCGGTCGGCATGGCCATGTACGGCCTGCGGCCGGTCGTGGAGATGCAGTTCGACGCGTTCGCGTACCCGGCGTTCGAGCAGCTCATCTCGCACGTGGCGAAGATGCGCAACCGCACGCGCGGCGCCATGCCCCTGCCCATCACGATCCGCGTCCCCTACGGGGGCGGCATCGGCGGCGTCGAGCACCACAGCGACTCCTCCGAGGCGTACTACATGGCGACCCCGGGCCTCCACGTCGTCATGCCCGCGACCGTCTCCGACGCCTACGGCCTGCTGCGCGAGGCCATCGCCTCGGACGACCCGGTCGTCTTCCTGGAGCCGAAGAGGCTGTACTGGTCGAAGGATTCCTGGAACCCGGACGAGCCGCCGGCCGTTGAGCCGATAGGCCGTGCCGTGGTGCGGCGCCAGGGCCGGAGCGCCACGCTGATCACGTACGGGCCGTCCGTGCCCGTCTGCCTCGAAGCCGCCGAGGCGGCGCGGGGCGAGGGCTGGGACCTCGAAGTCGTCGACCTTCGCTCGCTGGTGCCGTTCGACGACGAGACGGTCGCGGCGTCGGTGCGGCGGACCGGACGAGCGGTCGTCGTGCACGAGTCGGGCGGGTTCGGAGGACCGGGCGGGGAGATCGCGGCCCGCGTCACGGAGCGCTGCTTCCACCACCTGGAGGCGCCGGTGCTGCGCGTCGCCGGGTTCGACATCCCGTATCCGCCGCCGATGCTGGAGCGGCACCACCTGCCCGGCGTCGACCGGATCCTGGACGCCGTGGGACGGCTGCAATGGGAGGCGCAGAGCTGATGGCACAGGTGCTGGAGTTCAAGCTCCCCGACCTCGGGGAGGGACTCACCGAGGCGGAGATCGTCCGCTGGCTGGTGGAGGTCGGTGACGTCGTCGCCGTCGACCAGCTCGTCGTCGAGGTCGAGACGGCCAAGGCGATGGTCGAGGTCCCCTGCCCCTACGGCGGCGTGGTCACCGCCCGCTTCGGCGAGGAGGGCACCGAACTGCCCGTCGGGGCACCGCTGCTGACCGTCGCCGTGGGCGCCCCGGCCGCGTCCGAGGACAGCGGGACCGGCGGGGACGAGCGGAGCGACGAGGGCTCCGGGAACGTGCTCGTGGGGTACGGCACCGGAGCGCCCCCGGCGCGGCGCCGGAGGGTGCGCCCCGCCGGCGGGGCCGCCGCACCGGCCGG